>NZ_JARTVO010000012.1:0-174379 GCF_029625675.1 Mesorhizobium sp. WSM4884 | reverse complement strand
CTTCCATTCGGACGCGCTGATCGCCGAATTGCAGGACGCGCTGGTCGAGACCTGGGACGCGCTCGGCATCCCCTACGGCGCCGCCGGCCGCCCTGCTGTCGCCGAGAGCGATCGGATCGTTCCGCTGCTGGTGCCGAAATCGGGCGGCTGACTTGCAGCTGTCGGGCGCTGGCCGCGCTCCGCTTGTCGCTGTTCGTCGTTCTCCAACGTTGCGACACTCCTAAGTCACGGCATGGATCCTAGGGTCTCCGCGACGTCGCTTCGCGACTGCTTCGCCCTTGGATGACGACGTCCATTTCGTCAGCCGATAATCGCAAACGTTGGAGATTGTCCGAGGCCGTCCTTCGGTCGTCATTCTAGGGCGTAGCAAGGAGCGAAGCGACGCGCACAGACCCTAGAATCCATGCCGTTACGTCTGCCTAGGAACGAAGCGGTGCAGAAAATGGGTCCGCAAACAAACACTTCCCGCCCGATTGCGACCTCACACCGTCTTCATCCATTTCGCCAGGCGATGCGCCGCTTCCTCGAGCTGATCGAGGCGGCGGTGGAAGCATAGCCTGAGGAAGGCCTCGCCGCCCGGGCCGAAGGCAGTTCCGGGCGCCAGACCGACATTGGCGTTGTCGACGATGTCGAAGGCAGCGGCGCGGGAATCGGTGATGCCATCGACCCTGAAGAACAGATAGAACGCACCTTCCGGCACGGTGAAGCGCGCCTTGCCGGTGGCACCCAATATATCGCAGACGAGGTCGCGCGCGGCACGTGCACGCTCGACCTGCTCGACGATAAATGCGTCGCCCTCCTCGAGGGCCGCCACCGCGCCGCGTTGCATGAACTGCGCGACGCCCGAGGTCGAATACTGAATCAGGTTCTCGAACACCTGCTGCAGCGCCGGATGGGTCTTGATCCAGCCAACGCGCCAGCCGGTCATCGCCCAGTTCTTAGAGAAGCTGTTGACGAACAGGATACGGTCTTCGCTCGTGGCGACGTCGAGGAAGGACGGCGCGCGGCCGTGCCCATAGTGAAACAGCGAATAGATCTCGTCGGCAATGATCCATAGGCCCTTTTGCCGGGCGAGATCGAGGATCGCCTTCAGCGTCTCCTTGTCTGCGGTCCAGCCGGTCGGGTTCGATGGCGTATTGATGAACAGAGCCTTCGTCCGCGGCGTGATGGCGGACGCGATCTTGTCGACATCGCAGGACCAGCCATTGCCGGACTGGTCGAGCGTGACCGCAACCGGGACGGCGCCGGCAACGCCGGCGGCGGCGGCGAAATTCGGCCAAGCCGGCGACAGGTAGACGACCTCGTCGCCGCTGCCCGCGATCGCGTCGATGGCGAGTTGGATGGCATGCATGCCGGAAGCGGTGACAATGAACTCTTCCTCGGCGAAGCGCTTGCCGAAATGCCTGGCGTAATAGCGGGCGAGCGCCTGCCTGAGCTCGGGAATGCCCTTCTGCCAGGTGTAGAAGGTCTCGCCATTTGCCAGCCCGCGGGCGGCGGCATCGCTGATGAAGGAAGGCGTCGGCAGGTCGCCCTCGCCGGCCCACAGCGGGATCAGGCCTTCACGCAAACGGCCGTGGTTGACGACGGCGACAATGCCGCTTTCGGGCGCAGCGCGAGCCTCGGTGCGCAATGTCTGGATCAGGGTCATGGAAGAATCCGTCTGGTTTTCCACGACTGCTAACGTCTTTTACGACAGCCGCAAACAGAAAACCCCGGCCGCGAACGGCCGGGGTTTTGGTCCAGCGAGTTCTGTCCTGAGATTACTTCTTGGCGAGCAGGTCGCGGATTTCGGTCAGAAGCTGGACATCCGCCGGCGGCGGGGCCGCGGCAGCCGCCGGTTTCTGGCCTTCAAGGCGCTTGCGCAGATTGTTCACCATCTTGACCATCAGGAAGATGATGAAGGCAAGGATCAGGAAGTTCAGCACCACGGTGATGAAGCTGCCATAGGCGAAAACGGCGCCCTCTTTCTTGGCATCTGCCAGCGTGGCCGAGTGGACGTTCGAGGACAGTCCAAAGAAATAGTTGTTGAAGTCCAGCCCGCCGAAGATCGCGCCGACGATCGGCATGATGATGTCGTTGACCAGCGAATCGACGATCTTGGAGAAGGCCGCGCCTATGATGACGCCGACGGCCAAATCCATCACATTGCCTTTGGAAATGAATTCCTGGAATTCTTTCAGCATTCGACCCTCCTTGCCATGACCGGCCGTGCTGCCGCCCCGGCTCTCCGGCGCCGACCCAAATCACAATAACAAAAACTCCCAGTTGCAAAACCGGAAAAAGGGCGAAGCCACCGGTTTGTATTTATCCGGTTCGTGTTTCTGCAGGCGTCACCAACCACATATGCGTCGAAAGCCGCGATGGACTTGGGCTCCAAGCTGTGGTTGCGTCTAAAGCGGGCGAGGAGCCCGTCAGGGAGGAAGTTCGAACCATGCAAGGCTGGTTCGTCGTCATCATCGCTATCGCCTATGTGACGCTGCTTTTCGCCATTGCCAGCGTCGGTGACCGGCGCTCGGTGGCAGCCGGGCTCGGACGGGCGCGGCCCTTCATCTATGCGCTCAGTCTCGCCATCTACTGCACCTCCTGGACCTTCTTCGGCTCAGTCGGCCTCTCCTCCGAGCGCGGCCTCGAATTCCTCGGCATCTACACCGGTCCGGTGCTGGTCTTCGTTTTCGGCTTCCCGCTGCTCAACCGCATCGTGCGACTGGCCAAGAGCGAGAAGATCACCTCGATCGCCGACTTTCTCGGCGCCCGCTACGGCAAGAGTTTTGCCGTCGCGGCGATCGCGACGCTGATCGCCACGATCGGAGCGGTGCCCTATATCGCGCTGCAGCTGAAGGCGATCTCGGGCTCGGTCAGTCTGATGATCGAGCATTATACGGGATCGCCGCCTTCCTTCGATCCATTCGTCAGCGACATCTCGCTGGTGGTCGCGATGCTGCTCGCGCTGTTCGCCGTGCTGTTCGGCACGCGCCATGCCGACGCCACCGAGCATCAGGACGGGCTGGTGCTGGCGGTGGCGGTTGAAACCGTGGTCAAGCTCGCAACCTTCCTCGCCATCGGCCTGATGGTGACCTTCCTGATCTTCGGCGGCCCCGGCGACATGTTGGCGACGCTCGCTGCGAATGCCGAGGTGCGCCAGGCCATGGGCTACAACACCTCCCTGGCCACCTGGCTGGTGCTGACGACCTTGAGCGGCTTCGCCATCCTGATGCTGCCGCGCCAGTTCTACGTCACCATCGTCGAGAATCGCAGCGAGGCCGAGCTGCGCACCGCGACCTGGGTCTTCCCGCTCTATCTCGTGGCGATCAACCTGTTCGTGCTGCCGATCGCCTTTGCCGGCCTGTCGCTGGTCGGCACCAGGACCAGCAGCGACCTCTATGTGCTGTCATTGCCGCTGTTCAGCGGCCATGACGTGCTCGCCATGGCCGCCTTCATCGGCGGCCTGTCGGCGGCGACCGCCATGGTCATCGTCGAGAGCGTGGCGCTGTCGATCATGATCTCCAACGACCTCGTCATCCCGCTGTTCGTGCGCAGGCTGCTCAAAACCACGTCCTCGCAGAACGAGGACTGGTCGACGCTGATCCTGAACGTCAGGCGGGCGTCGATCTTCATCATGCTGTTCATCGCTTTCCTCTATTACCGTGAGAGCACCAACAGTGCGCGGCTGTCCTCGATCGGGCTGATGTCGTTTGCCGCGATCGCCCAATTCGCGCCGGCGCTGATCGGCGGGCTAATCTGGCGGCGCGCCAACGGCAGGGGCGCCGCGCTCGGCATGGTTGCCGGCATTCTGGCGTGGAGCTACACGCTGCTGCTCCCTTCGCTCGTCGGTCCCGGCTCCGAGATCGTCGTCCATGGTCTGTTCGGCTTCGAGGCGCTGAGACCCCAGGCGCTGTTCGGCACCGTCGGCGAGCCGCTGAACCACGGCGTTCTGTGGAGCCTGTCGATCAACACGCTGTTTTTCGTGCTCGGATCGCTGTCTCGAGCATCCGTGCCGCTGGAGCGCATCCAGGCGGCGATCTTCGTGCCGCGCGAGGCGGGCCCGATGCCAAGCCTGCGCCGCTTCCGCACCGCCGTCACCGTCAACGACCTCAAGGACACGATTTCCCGCTATCTCGGCGTCGAGCGCACCGAGCGTTCCTTCCAGTCCTTCGAGAAGAACGCCAACGTCTCCCTGCACGGCAAGGAACAGGCCAGCATGGATGTCATCCGCTTCTCGGAGCAATTGCTGGCGAGCGCGGTCGGCTCGTCCTCGGCGCGGCTGATCCTGTCGCTGCTCTTCCGCCGCAACGACCGCGATTCCAAGGATGCCTTCCGGCTGCTCGACGACGCCACCGAGGCGCTGCAGCACAATCGTGACCTGCTGCAGATCGCACTCGACCAGATGGAGCAAGGCATCACCGTCTTCGACCGCGATTTCCGGCTGATCTGCTGGAACCGGCAATACCGGGCGTTGTTCGACCTGCCGGACGAGATGGGCCAGGTTGGCGTGTCGCTCGACCAGATCCTGCGCCACCTCGCCGAGCGCGGCGACATCCCCGCCGACCAGCGGGTGACGATGCTCAACCGGCTGACCAGCTTCGTCAGCCCCTGGCAGATGGAGCTCAGGACCAGCGGCCGCATTCTGGAGCTGCGCTCCAACCCGATGCCGGACGGCGGCATCGTCGCCACCTATGCCGACATCTCCGGCCGCGTCGAACAGGACCTGGCGCTGAAACGGGCAAACGAGTCGCTCGAGCAGCGGGTCCGGAGCCGCACCGCCGAGCTCACCCGCGTCAACGAGGAGCTGGCGCAGGCGCAGATGTTGGCCGAGGAAGCCAACCTCAGCAAGACGCGCTTCCTCGCCGCCGCCGGCCACGACATCCTGCAGCCGCTCAACGCCGCCAGGCTCTACTGCTCCTCGCTGATCGAGAAGGCCGGCAAGGGTCCGGCCGGCAAGGCCGCCATTAACATCGAATCCTCGCTGGAGTCGGTCGAGACCATTCTCGGCGCGGTGCTCGACATCTCGCGGCTCGATGCGGGAGCCTTGAAGCCCGAAGACACTGCCTTCAGCCTCGGCGGGCTGCTTGGCCAGATCGGCAATGATTTTCGCCCGCTCGCCGCGGAAAAGAAGCTCGGCCTGAAAATCATGCCGTCTTCCCTCGGTGTCATGACCGACCGCAACCTGCTTCGCCGGCTGATCCAGAACCTCGTTTCCAACGCCATCAAATACACGCGCGAGGGCCGCATCCTCGTCGGTGTCAGACGGCGCGGGGAACTGGCCGAGATCCAGGTGATCGACACCGGCATCGGCATTGCTGGCGACAAGCTCAACACCGTCTTCCACGAATTCACCCGGCTGGACGAAGGCGCGCGCGAGGCCGAAGGCCTTGGCCTCGGCCTCTCCATCGTCGACCGGATCGCCAGGGTGCTGAGGCTCGAAATCCGTATCTTCTCCAATCCGGGCAAGGGCACGCGCTTCTCCGTTATCCTGCCGGTGGCAGCGATCGCGACGCCGCCGCGCGAGATCTCCAAGACGCCCGCGCGCGCGGCATCATCGCTTGCCGGGCTCAACGTGCTGTGCATCGACAATGACGCGCGCATCCTGGACGGCATGCGGCTGCTGCTCGAAGGCTGGGGCTGCAGCGTCGATACGGCTTCGGGATCGGGAGACCTCGTACGGCCGGGCGCGCGAAGACCCGATATCGTGCTTGCCGACTACCATCTCGACGGCAGCACCGGACTCGACGCCATCCACAGGCTGCGCGCCGCTTACGGCCAGGACCTGCCTTGCGTATTGGTCACCGCCGACCGTTCCAGCGAGGTGCGCACCGCCGCAGGCAAGCTCGACATTGCGGTGGTCAACAAGCCGCTGAAGCCGGCGGTGCTGCGCTCGATGATGGCGCGTGTCAGGGCGCTGGCGCCCGCGGCGGAGTGACGTCGCTGGTGGGACTTATCTCAGTCTTGATGGCCGAGGCTTTTGAGATAGGCGCAGAACATGTCGGCGAGTGCGTCCGAATACGCTTCGATCTCAGCTGACGTTCGCCGGCTTGCCGAGAAATCCGGTCCTACCGCCGCCAGTGTCGTGATGATGAGCTCGCCAGCCCTGGTTCGAACAGCGTCCGAGGCGGCGGGCAATGCCGCGCGCATGAAGTCCTCGACCGTGCGATCCGCCGAAGCCTTTGCCTCCTGCACTTCCGGCGCGTCCCGATAGAGCGGCGCGGCGTCGCTCAGCGCCACGCGCAGCGGAGCCTCCTCGCATTCCGAGCGGATGAAGGCGTGCACCAGAACGCGTATCCGTTCGAGCGGCGGCTTTTCGACATCCTCGAGAATGCCGCACAGAAGGTCGGTCGTCTGTCGCCATTCGTCGCTCTGCAGGCGGAACAGCAACGCGGCCTTGTTGGGGAAGTACTGGTAGAGCGAGCCGACGCTGACGCCGGCTTTCTCGGCGACGCGCGTGGTGGTGAAACGCTGCGCGCCCTCGCTCGCCAAAACCTGAGCGGCTGCCTGCAAAATCGCCGCGACGAGTTCCGTCGCCCGGGCCTGTTTGGGCTGTTTTCGAGTGGAAATTGAAGGGCTTGGGCGTTGGACCACGGCAGCGCTCGGGAATGCGAATTGGAAATCTGAAGGATTATTCGTATTTTCGAGGCAACACAAGAACGCATTCGACTGGAGCCCGACCATGACCACCCTGACCGCAACCCCGCTCGCGCCGTTGCTCGCCCGCCTGTTCAAGGAAGCCGCCTCGGCGACCAGCCCGGCCATGGCCCGGTACTCGCAGGAGGAACGGGCGCGCCTGCTCGGCAGCAAGACCGAATATCTCGATTTCTACGGCAGCCTGAAGGACCTCTGGCTCGCGGTTTCACCGGAGACCGGCACGCTGCTCTACATGCTGGCGCGCAGCACGGGCGCGCGCATCATCGTCGAGTTCGGCACCTCGTTCGGCATCTCGACGCTCTACCTTGCCGCGGCGCTGCGCGACAATGGCGGCGGCCGCCTGATCACGACGGAGTTCGAGCCGTCCAAGGTGACGCGCGCCAAGGCCAATCTCGCCGACGGCGGCCTCCTCGACCTGGTCGAGATCCGCGAAGGCGACGCGCTGGAGACGCTCGCCGCCGACCTGCCCGACCGAATAGACCTTCTGCTGCTAGACGGCGCCAAGGCGCTCTATCCGGAGATCCTTAGCCTTGTCGAGAGCAGGCTCAGGCCCGGCGCGCTGGTCATCGCCGACAATGCCGACTTCTCGCCCGAATATCTGCAGCGAGTACGCTCGCTGGCGGGCGGCTGTATGTCGACCCCGTTCGGCGACGACGTCGAACTGTCGATGCGGCTCGGCTGAACCAGCTCCGCCACAAGCAGATCAACCAACTCACGCCGCTCTTCGAGCCGCCGTAGGCGTTCACGTCAGCCAACGCGCCATACCGGCCTTCGGGCCCCGTGCCCCGGGTCCTTGACGCATAGGTGACATCATGACCACATTTTCGTCCTCCTGGCGCGGGCTGCCGCGCCCGGCGCTGCTCGGCCTGTTCCTGTTCTTCTGCGCCGGCTTCGCCGACGGCGCGCTGGTGCCCTTCTTTCCGCTTTGGGCCAGCAGCGAAGCTGACATCCCTCTCGGCGCGATCGGCCTGCTGTTCGGCTGCTATGCAGGTGGCGAGCTCATCGCAGCGCCGCTGATTGGTGGCATTGCCGATCGGATTGGCCGGCGGCCGGTGCTGATCCTCTCGTCGTTCGGCGTGGGGTGCGGCTTCGTCGCCCTGTTCCTCGTCCACGGCGCTGCGGCCACCGCGGTCGTGCTAATTTTGACCGGCATGTGCGAGTCGGTGCTGCATCCGACCATCCTCGCCGCGATCGCCGATGTGACCGAGCCGTCGGCGCATCCGCGCTGGTTCGGCATGGCGCGTGTCAGCTCGAGCGCAGGGCAGATACTCGGACCGGCCTGCGGCGCCCTGCTGGCGCTCATATCGCTCAGCACCGTGTTCCTCGCGGGCGGCGGCATGCTCGTTCTGGGCGGGGTCGTGATGCTGGCGGCGCTTGGCGAGACGATCGGCAGCGGATCTTGTACAGCCGGCGATCAGGACGACGAGGAAGAAGAGGAAGGTCTGTCGGCGCTGCTGCCGGCCTTCCGCGACGGCCGCCTGGCAAAGCTGCTCCTCTGGGTCGTGCTGTTCGAGATTTCCGGCAACTGGATCGAGGCCGTCATCCCGCTCTATGCGCAGGACGCCGGCACGTTGGGCCCATCGGGCGTCGGTGCGCTGTTTGCCTATGCGGCCGCGCTGACGGTCGGCTTGCAGATGCTGGTGAGCCGCCTTGCCGAGGCGCGATCCGCGCTCTGGCTGACCATCGGCGCGGGGCTCTCGACGATCGCCGCCTTTGTCCTGCTCATTGCCTCGCCGGCGACGCTCTCCCTGATTGCCGCGGTTAGCCTCTGCTCGGTGGCGCAGATGCTGGTCGGGCCGCTCGTTCCGACCGCGGTCAATGCCCTTGCACCCGCGTCAAGGCGCGCCTCCTACATGGCGGCTTCGTCCGTGGCGGTCGATCTCAAGGACTCGCTTGGGCCCTCGATCGGCACCGCGCTCTATGCACTCGCGCCACGCCTGCCCTGGGCAACCGGCATTCCGTTGGTAGCGATCGCGTCGCTCGGCCTCGGCGTGGCGATCGGACGGGCACGGCATGCCCGTGGCGCGCGACGTCGGGGGCAGGTTTCGACGCAGAGGCCGCCAGGCCGGAGAAAGGCGCGGCCTGGTCAACGGGCCCGGCGATGGAGGAATATTCTTGAAGCAAGAGGGGACTTTAGCCCACCGGCTGCAGCGGGTCGCCGCCGATCTTGGAAAGCTGGATGACCGCCTGAGTGCGGCTGTCGACGCCGAGCTTTTGCAATATGGCGGAGACATGCGCCTTGATGGTGGCTTCGGAGACGCCGAGCTCATAGGCGATCTGCTTGTTGAGCAAGCCTTCCGCCAGCATGCCGAGCACGCGTGTCTGCTGCGGCGTCAGCGCCTGCAGGCGCTTGATCAGGTCGGAAATCTCGGGATCGCGCTCGACGCCGAGCTCGACGCCGGCGGGCGCGGCGATGTCGCCGGCAAGCACGGCCTGCACGGCGGCGCGGATTTCCTCCATGCTCGCCGACTTGGAGATGAAACCGGACGCGCCGAGGTCGAGCGCGCGGCGGATGGTGACGGGATCATCATGGGCTGACACCACCACCAGCGGCACCGAGGAATGGATGCCGCGCAACGAGATCAGGCCGGACAGGCCGCTGGCGCCAGGCATCGAGAGGTCGAGCAGCACCATGTCGATGTCTTCGTTGGCAAGGACCAGCGCCTTGGCGCTTTCGAAATCGCCAGCCTCGTGAATGGCGGCGACATCGCCGACACCGGAAAGCGCCTCCTTCAGCGCACCGCGAAACAACGGATGGTCGTCGGCAATGACGAAGGTGTGGCCCGGCGGCAAATATTCCTCCCCGGATCCCATCGTTGGTTATGTGCTTCTTGCGGGATCGCAATGATTATGCGGCGGCGCGGCGCGTTTTCAAGCAGCAAAGGCCGCGCGCAGGCTTTTCCCCAGCCAGATCAGGTCTTTTGCGGAGCCGGCTTCGCGCCACCGTCGCCGTTTTCCTTGTCCATGTCCTTGACGATGTCCATGAAGCTGCGGAAGAAGCGCTCCATGTAGCTCATCGTCTTGTTGAAGTCCTCTTCGCTGGGGAGGTTGGATTCGAGCCGGGCGGAGGGCGTATTCTCGAGCCTGGCGACGCGCTCGTCCAGCGCCTTGACCGAACTCTGCAGCCGGTCGATCTCCTCCTGGAAGGCGGCGCGCTCGTCGGCCGCCATCTTGCAGACGAGCTGGCCGGAGCGCTCCTCGCAGATCGACATCGCGCCGGTCTGGGTGTCCATGCGGACATAGCCGTTGGCCGACTTTTCGAGCCGATAGCGGTCGGTCTCCTCGGAATAGGCCGACGCGGCAACCAGCGAGCAAAGCGCCGCCGGGATCAGGATGTGCTGCAGACGCATGTTGTTTGTCCTCCATTTGCCGTTGAGCAAAGAATATCACAGGTTTGCGCCTGAAATGGGGAAGAGCGCGCAAGTACCCTTTCCCCCATGGTTGGTTCCGACTATAGCGCGACAATGTCTCAGATTATCTACAAGATTGCGCCCGAGGCGCTATGGCGCGAAGCTGAGCGCAACGGACGCTTTGCCGGAGCGCCGATCGATATCGCCGACGGCTTCATCCACTTCTCGACGGCAGCGCAGGTCAGCGAGACAGCGGCCAAGCATTTCGCCGGCCAGACGGACTTGCTTCTGATCGCAGTCGATGGCGCGCGGCTGGGCGGGGCGCTGAAATACGAAGTCTCGCGCGGCGGCGCCTTGTTCCCGCATCTCTATGCTCCGCTCGACCTCGATGCTGTTCTTTGGGTCAAGCCACTGCCGCTCGGCGCGGACGGCTCGCATCGGTTTCCGACGCTGGAGGACGAATGAGCGTGCTCGACCGGATCGGCCAGAAGCTGCTTTTCTCTTTCGATCCGGAAACCGCGCACGGCATGTCGATCGCGGCGCTGAGATGCGGCCTGCCGGTTGCCTCACCCCCCAGCCAAGACGCACGACTCAAGGCCAGCCTTTGCGGGCTCGATTTCCCGAACCCGCTCGGCATGGCGGCCGGCTATGACAAGAATGCCGAAGTGCCGGACGCGCTGCTCAAGCTCGGCTTCGGTTTCGCCGAGGTCGGCACGATCACGCCGCTGCCGCAGCCGGGAAACCCGAAGCCGCGCATCTTCCGGCTGACGGCCGACGAGGCGGTGATCAACCGGCTGGGCTTCAACAATGAGGGCCACGCCGCCGCCGAAAAGCGGCTCGCGGCGCGCAAGGGCCGCGGCGGCATCGTCGGCGTCAACATCGGCGCCAACAAGGACAGCGCCGACCGCATCGGCGACTATGAGCGCGGCGTGACCCGCTTCGCCCGCTACGCCTCCTATCTCACCGTCAACATCTCCTCGCCCAACACACCCGGCCTGCGCAACATGCAGGCGCGCGAGCAGCTCGGCGAGCTGCTGTCGCGCGTGATGGCGGCACGCGCGACAGCGTCGGCGCAGCCGCCGGTGTTCCTCAAGATCGCACCGGACCTAGTCGAAGCGGAATTGGAAGACATCGCCGCCGAGGTCGTCGAGAAAACGATCGACGGGGTCATCGTTTCCAACACCACGCTGTCGCGGACGGGGTTGCGGAGCACAAGCCTCGCGAGCGAAGCCGGCGGGCTATCGGGCAAGCCGCTTTTCGAGCGCTCGACCGCGGTGCTCGCCCGGATGCGCGAGCTGCTCGGTCCGGAGATGGCCATCATCGGCGTCGGCGGCGTCGACTCGCCGGAAACCGCGCTTGAGAAGATCCGCGCCGGCGCCGACCTGGTCCAGCTCTACACCGGCATGATCTATGCCGGCCCGGCGCTGCCAGGCCGCATCGTCGCCGGCATGGCGCGCTTCGCGGATCGCGAGCGCCTCAAATCCATCCGAGAGCTGCGCGATACAGGCTGCGCAAACTGGTCCAGGCGACTCTGACGAATTCCCACGAACCAGGAGACAGATGATGGCCGAGGTTCTGAACTCCGTCGTAGACTCGATCGGTGGGACACCATTGGTCCGGCTCGACAGGCTGACGGCGCAGGCGGGCGTCAAGGGCGGAATCCTCGCCAAGCTGGAATATCTCAACCCGGGCTTTTCGAAGAAGGACCGTGCGGCGCTTGGAATAATCGAGGAAGCCGAAAGATCCGGTGCCATCAAACCGGGACAAACGGTGGTCGAGCTGACCTCCGGAAACATGGGCACCGGCCTCGCGATCATCTGTGCGGTCAGGGGCTACCCCTTCGTCGCCGTGATGTCGAAGGGCAACTCCGAAGAGCGCGCGCGGATGATGACGGCGCTCGGCGCGGAAGTGATTCTGGTGGACCAGCTGCCAGGGTCGGTGCCGGGGCAGGTATCGGGTGGCGATCTGGCGCTCGTCGAACAGACCGCCAAGGCGGTGACGGCGGAACGAGGCGCATATCGCGCCGATCAGTTCCATCGCGACGGGAACTGGCTTGCGCACTATCACGGGACCGGGCCGGAAATCTGGGACGCCAGCCACGGCGCCGTCGATGCATTCGTCGACTTCGTCGGCTCGGGCGGAACATATGCGGGGGTAGCGAGGGCGCTCAAGGAACGCAATCCCCTGATCAAGTGCTTCATCGTCGAGCCTGAGGGTGCCGCAGCCGCCGCGGGAGAGAGGGTCACCCGCTCCGAACATCCCATTCAGGGCGGCGGCTATGCAATGCCGGACCTGGCATTCCTGAACAATGTGCCTGTCGACGGCTATCTTCAGGTTTCCGGTGACGAGGCACGTCAGGCCACGCGCTTGCTCGCGCGCAGCGAGGGCATCTTCGGCGGTTTCTCCTCCGGAGCGAACGTGGCCGCGGCGCTGCGTCTTCTAAACGGCGATCAATCAGGCAAGACGATAGCCATCGTCGTTTGCGACTCCGGGCTGAAATACCTATCGACCGACCTCTGGAGCTAAGAGGCAACGCTGCCACCGCTGCCCTCGGAGACATAGGCGACGCCAAGACATGGGCGACGCTAAAACGCCGTGCGTACCCTGAGCCGCAGCACCGCCAGCAGGCTCAATCCGCGCACCAAAAGGAAGACGTGAAGTGCTGCCCACAGGCCGCTGTTGCCGAAGGCCGGCGCCAGCGTGATGAGGGCGGCGCTGAAGGCGAGGAACGACAGCAGCATCATGTTGCGCATGTCGCGCGACCAAGTGGCGCCGATGAAGACGCCGTCCATCTGGAAGGCCAGCACGCCGCTCAGCGCGGTGAAGGCGGCCCAAGGCAGGTAGGCGTCGGCTGCCGCGCGGACGTCCGGCGAGGTCGTCACCAGCGCAACCAGATTGGCGCCGGCCGTCAGCAGGACAAGGCTGGCGATCCCCGCAAGGCCAAAGCCCCAGATCAGCGTCAGCCGCACGGCCTGCCGGAATGGGGTGGCCGCCTGCGCGCCGATGGCGCGTCCGGCCAACTGCTCCGCGGCGGTTGCAAAACCGTCGAGGAAATAGCCGGCGACGAGGAAGAAGTTCATCAGCACGGCGTTGGCGGCAAGCGTCACCGTGCCGAATTGCGCGCCCTGCCTGGTGAACAGCGCGAAGGCGGCGAGCAGCGAGAAGGAGCGGATCATGATGTCGCGGTTGAGCGACAGCATGCGCCTGTAGGCCGGCAGGTCGAGGATGCGCCGGCGCGACGGCCGCTCCAGCTTGCGGAAGCGGCTGAGCACGATGGCTAGGCCGAGCAGCATCGCCAGAAACTCGCCGGTGACCGTCGCCCAGGCAACGCCGGCAACACCCCAGCCGAGCTCGAGGCCGAGCAGGAAACAGAGCAGGATGTTGATGCCGTTGAGCACAGCCTGCAGCATAAGGCCAAGCCCACCCTCGCCGCGCCCCAGCACGTAGCCCAATATGGCGTAGTTGACGAGCGAGAAGGGAGCGGCGAGCAGCCTGATGCGGATATAGACCGACATCGCCGCGCTGACGCGCGGCTCGGCGCCCATGAACCACTGTCCGGCCACCGCAAAGAGCGGCGCAAGGGCGGCAAGCACGACGCCGGCGACGACCGCAATCAGCACGGCGCGCCAGAGAACGGCCTGTTCCTCCAATTGATCGCCGCGCCCGAACGCCTGTGCGACGAGGCCGGTGGTGCCGGAGCGCAGGAAGTTGAATGTGGTGAAGACGACGTCGAACACCAGCGCGCCCGCGGCCAGGCCGCCGAGCAGGGCGGCGTCGCCGAACTGGCCGACCACCGCAGTATCGACGATGCCGAGCAGCGGCGTCGTCAGATAGGCAAGCGTCATCGGCACAGCAATCGCCAACACCGAGCGATTGGTGACGTTGAAGGATCTGGCGTTGATCTCGGTCGCACCCTTATCCAAGGACTGCTGCCTTAATTGTTGCGGCTTGATCGAAGAGCCGATGTGCCTCAGTTTGCCGCTGCCGCGCAATCGCCATCCGGTGACGGCTAACCGAATTCCAGCTCTGGCGCAGGCCGCCCGTCATGGCTTTGCAGATCGTCCACCACCCCGACTACGACGCCGGCTTCGCCGTCAACCATCGCTTTCCGATGAGCAAGTATCCCTTGCTGATGGCGGCCTTGCGCGTCCGCGGCCTGGCCGTTCCGGAAGCGCTTTCGACGCCGGAACCGGCGCCGGCGGCGTGGCTGAAGCTCGCGCATGCGGCCGACTATGTCGATCAGGTGCTGGCCTGCGAGGTGCCGGCGAGGATCGAGCGCGAGATTGGCTTTCCGGTCGGCCAGCGCGTATCGCTCAGGGCTCAACTTGCCACCGCCGGCACGGTTCTGGCGGCGCGGCTGGCGCTGAAACACGGCATTGCCTGCAACGCGGCCGGCGGCAGCCATCATGCCACGCGCGCGCAAGGCGCGGGCTTCTGCACCTTCAACGACGTAGCCGTCGCATCGCTGGCACTGCTTGCGGAGCGCGCCGTCGAAAACATCCTGATCGTCGATCTCGACGTGCATCAGGGCGACGGCACGGCGGACATCCTGAAGGATGAACCCCGCGCCTTCACCTTCTCCATGCATGGCGAACGCAATTATCCGGCGCGCAAGATCGCCTCCGATCTCGATGTCGCCTTGCCCGACGGCACCGGCGATGCCGCCTATCTCGAACGGCTCGGCGCCATCCTGCCGGACCTATCGGCAAGCAGGCGATGGGATATCGTCTTCTACAATGCCGGCGTCGATGTCCATGCCGAGGACCGGCTTGGCCGGCTATCGTTGACGGATGACGGCCTGCGCGCCCGCGACAAGGCGGTGATCGGCCATTTCCGCGCTCGCGGCATCCCGCTGTGCGGCGTCATCGGCGGCGGCTATTCGACGGACGTGCCGGCGCTTGCTCAGCGCCATGCCATCCTGTTCGAGGTCGCAGCCGCTTATGGCTAACCAGGCTACTTCCTGTAGCTGGCGATCCTGAGCAGGATGAAGACCGGCACGACGATCGCGGCACCGAGCAGGATATAACCCAGGAAGCGGTCGATGGCGTGGAAGCCGAGATTCCACAAATCGACGAAGAACTGGCGGATGCCATAGAACACATCCATCGGGCTCCAGCCGAAGGCGTGCATGACGAGGCCGACGAGGAAGGAAACCACCAGCAGCTTCACGAGCACCCTGAGTGGCGTATCGCCGAGAAAGCGTGTCAGTGCGGGCAAGGCCGTTCTCCGGTTCGAGCTGCTCCGATTCGAAAGCGCGACTTCAGAAATACGCACTTGGTTGTCCGGCATCAAGCAGGGCGGCGCGCCATTGTCGGCCCGCGTATGACCCTGACGGGCGTCGAAAACATATCCAAGGTCTCGCGACGAGAGCCGATTGCTAGAGGCGGGGCCATCATGGTAACGAGGCTGCTGCGCGGGTATGATGTAATGGTAGCCTGTCAGCTTCCCAAGCTGAACGCGCGGGTTCGATTCCCGCTACCCGCTCCAGCTTGCGACGCAAGAGTTTGGATCAGACCTCACCAAGGGCCCAATTGCGCGACTGATTCGGTCGGCTGCCGGGATCGCGGGGCGGAATTGCATTGGGTCGACACTCAGGCCGAGCAGTTGGCGGAGGGTGAAGTCGGCTGTTTGAAAAGCGAGCGTTTGGATCTTGCACTCCAGCGCAAGACTCAGTCTGCAATTCACCCGGCAGGCGCAGGGGTACGCGGTTGCTGTTGCCTCAGAGGTAGAAGCCGATCCAGACGCGGCGGCGCCAGCAGCGGACATGACGCCGGCCATAGCGCCAGTAGCGGCGGCAGACCCTTCTCCAAACGCGACGGCGGCGGCGACGGTAATACCGATCGCGGTAGTAGCGACGGCGGCGGTAGTAGTACTGAACCGGCTGCAGCAGATCCTGGTCATCCTCCTCGTAGATGGCCGGATCGGGCTTGTCCAATTCATCGAGAATTCCATTGCCTCCGGGAATGCCGGCAACCGCCCTGCTCGGCCCCGCCAGGCTTGCAAATGCTGCCGCCCCCGCAACGCCAAGCATTCCAGTCAGAAACAACCGACGTTCCATCGAAACCTCCCGAGCTGTTGAGCATCGGCGGCTCATCCCTCACCGCATCAGGCTCCAGCGAGTGCCGATCGGTTTGAACGTGCAAGTAGCATTCTCGTTCCATTACCCCACTTCGCGCAAAATGAAGTCGTGCAGCATCTTGGCGGCGGGCGAGAGCACGCGGTTCTTGACCGTGATCAGACTGTAAGGCCTGACCTCGATGTCGAATTCGGTCTGCACCACGTCGATTGCTCCCGCCAGCCCATCGGCGCTCTGGATGAACTTGGCCACCTGGACCGAAACGGGGGCGATGGCATCGGATTGCGCCACCATCACCAGCGTCAGCAGCAATGACGAGGTGTTGAGGATGCGGTCGGGAAGCGGGATGTTGCGGTTCAGGAAATTGCTTTCCATCGCCTGGCGCAGCGGCGACCCGCCGGACTGGAAGACCCAGTCATAGGCGGCCGTCTCCTTCAGACCGACCATCTTGCCGCTGGCGAGCGGATGGCCGCGGCGCACGATCAGGCAAGCCTTCTCGATGCCGATGACGCGCGATTCGAACAGCCGCGGGTTGAGGTCGTCGGGGATGCGGGCGATGATGAAGTCGTGGCGCGACGCGATCAGCTCGCGGGCGAGCACGTTCGAGGTCTCGACCTGCATGGTGATCTCGATGCGCGGGTAGATGCGGCGGATCTCACGAATCGCCGGCACGGCCAATTCGATCGCCGGCGCGGTCACGGCGCCGAGGAACACCGAGCCACCCTTGCCGGCCTTGAGCTCCGAAATCTCGCGGTCGGCCTCGCGCATCTCGAGCAGAATCGAGCGGGCGCGCCTGGCGAGCGCCTGGCCGTAAGGGGTCAGCGTCACGCCGCGCGGCAGGCGCTCGCACAACTTAACGTCGAGCACCGCCTCCATCTCGGCGATCATGCGCGAGGCCGCCGGTTGGGAGATGTTCATGACCTGGGCGGCGGCGCTCACCCGTCCGTGATCGTCGAGCGCGGCGATCATGCGCATATGGCGCAGGCTCAAGCCGCTGCGCAGAAGCGTCTCCCCGTCTCCCGGGAGCTTCTCGTAACTTACTGAAATCGCATCAGGATCGCGCAGCGCCGCCATGATTTTCCAGCCTCTCCGCCAGTTCTTACCGCATGCTAAATCATACCAGTTTCGGTATAGCAACCACCAAAGATCGCATTTGACAGTTATGTCAAAGGAACTCACCCTTCCCGCGTTCCGAGGCGCAACGATCGGCAACGAGCAAAATCGTATCGATTGAAACTGCGCCGCGGGGCCGATTGGGAGGATACCGGAGATCGATAAAGCCGACAGTGGCGCGCCAGCGCTCCTGTTCGACTGCGCGGCCCGCGAAGCCCCGAGGTGTCGCGTCCATCAACCAGGGAGAGTAATGTGAAGATCATCAAGACGCTGGCCGCCATCGCGGCCCTTGGCATTGCCGCCACGACCTATTCGGCGCACGCAGCCGACAAGGGCCTTGTCGGCGTGCTGATGCCGACCAAGACCTCGCAGCGCTGGATCAACGACGGCGACGCCGTCAAGTCCCAGCTCGAAGCGCTCGGCTACACGGTCGACCTGCAGTATGCGCAGGACGATATCCCGAACCAGCTCAGCCAGCTGGAAAACGAAATCACCAAGGGCCCGAAGGCGCTGATCATCGCTTCGATCGACGGCACCACAATGGCCGATGCGCTGCAGAAGGCCAACGATGCGGGCGTCGTCACCATCGCCTATGACCGCCTGATCAAGAAGACCCCGAATGTCGACTATTACACCACCTTCGACAATTTCGGCGTCGGCGTCATCCAGGCGAATTCCCTGGTCAAGGGCCTCAAGGAGCGCTTCCCGAACACCAAGCCGTGGAACGTCGAGCTGTTCGGCGGCTCGCCCGACGACAACAACGCCTTCTTCTTCTACAACGGCGCGATGTCGGTCCTGCAGCCGCTGATCGACGACGGCTCGATCAAGATCAAGTCCGGCCAGATGGGCATGGACAAGGTCGGTACGCTGCGCTGGCTCGCCGCCACCGCGCAGGCTCGCATGGACAACCTGCTCTCGGCCAACTACTCGGACGGCAGCCGCGTCGATGGCGTTCTGTCACCTTATGACGGCCTGTCGCGCGGTATCACCGCCTCGCTGCGCGCCGTCGGTTACGGCACCGACGCGCAGCCCTGGCCGATCGTGACCGGCCAGGATGCCGAGACCGCCTCGGTCAAGCTGATCATCTCGGGCGAGCAGTATTCGACGGTGTTCAAGGACACCCGCGAGCTGGCCAAGTCGACCGTGGAGCTGGTCGATAAGGTGCTCTCGGGCGGCAAGCCTGAGGGCCTCGACACCAAGACTTACAACAACGATGTCAAGGTCGTTCCCTCGATCCTCCTGACGCCGGTTGAGGTCGACAAGTCGAACTACGAGAAGCTGGTCGTCGACTCCGGCTACATCAAGGCCGAAGAGCTGAAGTAATCCGGCTTGAAAACGAGGGGTCCTGCGCGACGCAGGGCCCCTTTTCGTTCAACGGCGAGCCCGGTATTGTTTTTGCCGGCTCTGCAGCGCCATGCGCCGTCGCGGCGAGGACCAGACTGCAGTATGTTGATTTCGCGCATGGCCCATTCCGGAAACGGAGAGCATGCGCCAGGGAGTGGAATTCCTGATGACCTCGACGATTTTGGAGATGCGCGACATCACCAAGACGTTCCCCGGCGTCAAGGCGCTGTCGAACGTCAACCTCAGCGTCGAGGAAGGAGAAATCCATGCCATCGTCGGCGAGAACGGCGCCGGCAAGTCGACGCTGATGAAGGTGCTTTCGGGCGTCTATCCGTCCGGCACCTATGAAGGCGAGATCGTCTTCCGCGGCCAGGAGTGCCACTTCAAGGGCATCCACGACAGCGAGCATATCGGCATCGTCATCATCCACCAGGAACTTGCCCTGGTGCCGATGCTGTCGATCGCGGAAAACATCTTCCTCGGCAACGAGCATGCCACCTACGGCGTCATTGACTGGAACGCCAACGAGAAGCGCACCGGCGCGCTGCTCAAAAAAGTCGGCCTCAAGGAAGATCCCAAGACGCTGATCACCAATATCGGCGTCGGCAAGCAGCAGCTGGTCGAGATCGCCAAGGCGCTGAGCAAGGAAGTGAAGCTCCTGATCCTCGACGAGCCGACCGCCTCGCTCAGCGAGAAGGACAGCCAGGCGCTGCTCGATCTGCTGCTCGAGTTCAAGCGCCAGGGCATGACCTCGATCCTGATCTCGCACAAGCTCAACGAGGTGAACCGCGTCGCCGACAAGGTGACGGTGATCCGCGACGGACGCACGATCGAAACCCTGCCCAGGAGGGAGATCAGCGAGGACCGCATCATCACCTCGATGGTCGGCCGTTCGCTCGACGACCGCTATCCGCCGCGCGAGCCGCAGATCGGCGACGTCATTTTCGAAGTGAAGAACTGGTCGGTCTACCATCCGATCCATGCCGAACGGCAGGTCATCAAGAACATCAACCTCAATGTGCGCAAGGGCGAGGTGGTCGGCATCGCCGGGCTGATGGGCGCCGGTCGCACCGAATTCGCGATGAGCCTTTTCGGCCGCTCCTACGGCCGGCACATCACCGGGGAGGTGTCGCTCCACGGCAAGCCGATCGACCTCTCGTCGGTGAGCAAGGCGGTGGAGAACCGCATCGCCTATGTCACCGAGGACCGCAAGACCTACGGCCTCAACCTCATCGACCACATCAAACACAATGTGACTTTGGCCAACCTGGGCGGCGTCTCCAGCCGCGGCGTCATCGACGACATGCGCGAGATGAGCGTCGCCAACGACTACCGCAAGAAGACCAACATCCGCGCTTCCAGCGTCTATCAGCTGACCGGCAACCTTTCGGGCGGCAACCAGCAGAAGGTGGTGCTGTCGAAATGGCTGTTCGCCGACCCGGAAGTGCTGATTCTCGACGAACCGACGCGCGGCATCGACGTCGGCGCCAAGTACGAAATCTATACGATTATCGCCCGTCTAGCCGCCGAGGGTAAGGCAATCATCGTCATCTCGTCGGAAATGCCGGAGCTGCTCGGCATCAGCGATCGTATCTATGTCATGAACGAAGGGCGTATCGTCGGCGAAATGGCGGCAAGCGACGCCAGCCAGGAAAAAATCATGCGCGCCATCGTTCGCGGAGAAGGAAAAGCATCATGAGCACAGACAGCGCTCCCGCGCCGCAGAGCGGCGTCGCCGAGGACGTCAAGCAGGGTCCGCGCATCGCCGTCTCGGCGCTGACGACGAATTTGCGCGAATACGGCCTGATCATCGCGCTGATCGTCATCATGCTGTTCTTCCAGTACACGACGTCGGGAACGCTGTTCAAACCGGTCAACCTCAGCAACCTGGTGCAGCAGAACTCGTTCATCATCGTGATGGCGCTCGGCATGCTGCTGGTCATCGTCGCCGGCTATATCGATCTCAGTGTCGGCTCCGTCGCCGGCTTCATCGGCGCGCTTGCGGCGATGATGATGGTCATCTGGCCGCTCGGCATATTCAGCAATCCGCTGGTGGTCTCGATCGTCTGCCTGATCGTCGGCGCGCTTATCGGCGCGGCGCAAGGCTATTGGATCGCCTATCACCGGATACCAAGCTTCATCGTGACGCTGGCGGGCATGCTGATCTTCCGCGGCATCTGCCAGGCGCTGCTCGGCGGCGGCTCCTCCGTCGGCCCGCTCCCCGACAGCTTCAAGGCGCTGAGCTCCGGCTTCATCCCGGACGTCATCGGCCCGCTGACGCTGATCCCGCCGACGGTGAACGCCGCCGGCAAGACCATCGTCGGCAGCGGCCTCACGCTGCATATGACGACGGTGGTGCTGGGCATGGTCGCTGTGCTCGCCTATGCCTATTTCGGGCTGAGGGCCCGCCGCAAGCGCGAACGTCATGGCTACGAGGCCGAGCCTTTCCCGCTGTTCGTCATCAAGACGCTGGTGGGAAGCGCGCTGGCGCTGTTCCTGGTCTTCCAGTTCGCCAGCTACAAGGGCCTGCCGGTCGTACTTATGGTGATGGGCGTGCTGATCTCGCTGTTCGTCTTCGTCACCAAGCGCATGACCATCGGCCGCCGCATCTATGCCATGGGCGGCAACGCCAAGGCGGCGCAGCTGTCGGGCATCAACACCGAACGGCTGACGCTGCTCGTCTTCATCAACATGGGCGTGCTGTCGGCGCTCGGCGGCCTGATCATCGCGGCGCGCCTCGGCCAGGCCGTGCCGGCCGCGGGTCTCGGCAGCGAACTCGACGTGATCGCTGCCGTCTTCATCGGCGGCGCCTCGGCGATGGGCGGCGTCGGACAAGTCATCGGCGCCGTGGTCGGCGGCTTCATCATGGGTGTGATGAACAACGGCATGTCGATCATGGGCGTCAATGTCGACTGGCAGCAGGTGGTCAAGGGCCTGGTGCTGCTCGGCGCCGTCATCTTCGACGTCTACAACAAGAACAAGGCCTGACAGGGCGAGGGCAATTCCGGAAAGTGCATGGCGGTTTTCCATCCGGAATTGCGCAAAAACAAATATTTGGAGCGGGCCAGCTACTAGGCTGAACCGCTCCGGCGAGGAAGCAGGAGGCATACGGGTCCAGATCGCGGAGCTGCCGGCAACCCGTCGGCGCCAAGAAGTCCCCTGAAGGACCGGGCTCGCGAGCGCAATCCGGACGAAGAGTTTCACCCGTGGCACGGATCGGTTCCGGGCCGCGCTGGTCAGGGTTTTGCTGTCGGCAGCCCGGCCAAGGCAAAAGAGAGAGGGTTCATCATGCTGATTTCCCAGATCCTCGACGACGCCGAGACGATCCGCGTCGTTGCCCGCAGCGGCGGCAAGACCCGGATCATCAACGGCGCGCGCAGCGTCTATTCGCTGGCGATGGAGGCGGCGCGCACCGGCACCGGTCTCGAGGCGCTGATCGAGCGCAAGGGCTATGGCGAGACGGTCGACCTCGACGCCGCCTACAAGAAGGGGCGGCTGGTATCGCCGATCAACCATCCGGACCCCGCGCATCTCCACCTCACTGGCACGGGACTGACGCATCTCGGCTCCGCCGCGACGCGCGATTCCATGCACAAGAAGCTCAGCGACGGCGAGGAGCAGCTCACCGATTCCATGAAAATGTTCCGCATGGGGCTGGAAGGCGGCAAGCCGCCAAAGGGCCAGATCGGCGTTCAGCCGGAATGGTTCTACAAGGGCAACGGCACCATGGCGGTGGCGCCCGGCGCGGCACTGATGTCGCCGGCCTTCGCGCAGGACGCCGGCGAGGAGCCGGAGATCGCCGGCATCTATGTCATCGGCGACGACGGCGCGCCGTTCCGGGTCGGCTTCACGCTGTCGAACGAATTCTCCGACCATGTGACCGAGCGGGTGAACTACCTTTTCCTCGCCCACTCCAAGCTGCGCAACGCCTCGTTCGGACCGGAAATCCTGATCGGCGACCTGCCCGCCGACATCAGAGGCTCATCGCGCATCTGGCGCGACGGCAAGGTGCTTTGGGAAAAGCCGTTCCTGTCGGGCGAAGCGAACATGTCGCACACCATCGCCAATCTCGAGCATCACCACTTCAAATATTCGGCCTTCCGCCAGCCGGGCGACGTGCATGTGCACATGTTCGGCACCGCGACGCTCTCCTTCGCCGACGGCGTCAGGACTGAGGCCGGCGACGTGTTCGAGATTGAGGCCCAGGATTTCGGCCTGCCGCTGCGCAACCCGCTGGAGATCGAGAAGCCTGTGAAGGTGGCGGTGAAGGCGCTGTGAACAAACAAGGAAGCTCAAATTTCGGACGGAGGGTTCGGGCAATCAGTTGCTTGCGGTCCTTTATTGTATCTGTGGGCGTTGCGCTTTCGCTCGCCCATTCGCCATCGGCGGCCCATGCCGCGACGCAGTGCAGCGCAAAATCCTATCGGGAAGTTCGCGAGCCGATGGCAAAGCGACTTTTGGCAGCAGGGTATTCGGGCGAACAAGCTGCTTTTCTGATGAGCAAAGCCGACCTGCTGACATCGGAGCTCCGCAGCGACAAGCTGAATGACCGCGCCAGACCCTGCGGCATCGACTCCGCCCGAGCGCATGTGCTCAGTTGCGTGAACAAGCTGCTGTTTCCTTTGAAGGACTCAAAGACCTCGCTTGACGCCGAAAAGCCGGCTGCTTCTTGGGGCAAGAAGCGATTGGCGGGGCGCGAACTGCTGTTTATCGGCTACTTCAACGCATGCCTTGGCACCGCGAAGCAGCGCATGTTTGGCGGTTAACGAGGTCCCGGCCAACCTTAGATCGCCATTTCGACCTCAGCGCGCGGCGCGGAAATGCTTGGAGAGCTTGAGCCCTTGCGCCTGATAGTTGGAGCCGAGATCAGTGCCATAGAGCGCCCGCGGGCGCTTGAGCATATGCTCGTAGACCAGGCGGCCGACGATCTGGCCGTGGTCGAGGATGAACGGCACCTCGTGGCTGCGCACTTCGAGCACGGCGCGGCTGCCGCTGCCGCCGGCGGCGGAATGGCCGAAGCCCGGGTCGAAGAAGCCGGCATAGTGGACGCGGAACTCGCCGACCAGCGGGTCGAAGGGCGTCATCTCGGCGGCATAGAGCGGCGGCACGTGCACGGCTTCGCGAGAGACCAGGATGTAGAACTCGTCCGGGTCGAGGACCAGCTCGCCGGCGCCGCTCTTGTAGAGCGGCTCCCAGAAGTCGACGACGTCCTGCGCGGCGCGCTTGTCGACGTCGACGAGTCCGGTGTGGTGCTTGCCGCGATAGCCGACAAGGCCGTCCTTGTCGCCGTCGAGATCGATGGAGAGCGCGATGCCGCCGCCAGAGATGTTGGGCGGCTCGGTAGCGACCAGCATCTCGGCGCGGTGGACGTCGCGCAATTCCTTCTCCGACAGCACCGCGTTGCCGATGCGGAAGCGTATCTGCGACAGCCGCGAGCCGGCACGCACGACGATCGGGAAGGTGCGTGGGCTGACTTCGAGGTAGAGCGGGCCATGGTAGCCGGCGGCGATCTTGTCGAACTCGTGGCCGCGGTCGGTCATGACACGCGTGAAGATGTCCAGCCGCCCGGTCGAGCTCTTCGGGTTGGCGGAAGCCGACACTTCCGCCGGCAGCGCCAGGCTCTCGAGCAGCGGCACGATGTAGACGCAGCCCGTCTCCAGCACCGCACCTTCGGCAAGGCTGATCTCGTGCAGTTTCAGCCGATCGAGCTTGTCGGCCACCAGATGGTCGGGACCGGGCAGGAAGGAGGCGCGCACGCGAAAGGCCGTGTCGCCGAGCCTGAGATCGAGGCTGGCCGGCTGGATCTGGTCGGTGTCGAGCGCGCGCGGCGACTTCAGCGCATTCGCCTCGAACAGCGCCGCGATGTCCTGATCCGGAAGAATGCCTGTCTGCCGCAAGGTCTGGCTCCGATCGAAGGCCGGGCAAGCGCGTGGTTCTTTTGCAGGCTCCTGCCGAAACCGTAAACGGCTTGCGCTAGCTGCCTGGTACAAACCTCTTAATCAAGCCGGCAATTGACGCAAGCGCGGCGCAGGTCTAAAGGGTCGTTATCCCGTGGTGATTTGGCCGGTCGGCTTGCAGCCACGTTAAACAAGTCGCTAAAGGACCGCTGGCCGCGAGGCCATATGGACCGGTTGCGACATCGCGGCCGGTTTTTTTTGTGTTTGGAAGTAAGGCGATGACCAAGACGCGTAACTGGAAGCCTCAGACGGCACTCGTGCATGGCGGGACGCTGCGTTCCGGCTTCGGCGAGACCGCGGAGGCGATGTATCTCACCCAAGGCTATGTCTACGAAACGGCGCAAGCCGCGGAAGCCCGCTTCAAGGGCGAGGAGCCGGGCTTCATCTATTCGCGCTACGCCAACCCGACCGTCGACATGTTCGAGAAGCGCATGTGCGCGCTGGAAGGCGCGGAAGACGCCCGCGCCACTGCTTCCGGCATGGCCGCCGTGTCCGCCGCCCTGCTCTGCAGCGTCAAGGCCGGCGACCACATCGTTGCGGCGCGGGCACTGTTCGGCTCCTGCCGCTGGGTGGTCGAGACGCTGGCGCCGCGCTACGGCATCGAGGCGACGCTGGTCGACGGCACCGACATCGCCAACTGGGAAAATGCGGTCAGGCCAAACACCAAGCTGTTCTTCCTGGAAAGCCCGACCAACCCGACGCTGGAAGTGGTCGACATCGCCGCCGTCGCCGCCTTAGCCAATTCGATCGGCGCGAGGCTGATCGTCGACAACGTATTCGCCACGCCGCTGCAGCAGAAGCCGTTGCAGCTCGGCGCCCATGTCGTGGTCTATTCGGCGACCAAGCATATCGACGGACAGGGCCGCTGCCTCGGCGGCGTCATCCTGTCGGACAAGAAATGGATCGACGAGAACCTGCACGACTATTTCCGGCACACCGGCCCGAGCCTGTCGCCCTTCAACGCCTGGACGCTGTTGAAAGGCCTGGAGACGCTGCCGCTGCGCGTGCGCCAGCAGACGGAAAGCGCCGGCAAGATCGCGGACTTCCTGGCCGGCCGGCCGGAGATCGCCCGCGTCATCTATCCGGGGCGGGCCGACCATCCGCAGGCGGATATCGTGAGGAAGCAGATGTCGGGCGGCTCGACGCTGATCTGCCTCGACGTCAAGGGCGGCAAGCAGGCAGCCTTCGCCCTCCAGAACGCGCTCGACATCGTGCTGATCTCCAACAATCTCGGTGACGCCAAAAGCCTGATCACCCATCCGGCCACGACGACGCACAAGAACCTGAGCGACGAGGCACGCGCCGAACTCGGCATCGGGCCTGGTACGCTCCGGCTCTCCGTCGGTCTGGAGGACACCGACGATCTGCTCAACGACGTCGAACAGGCGCTGAAGGCAGCGCGGTAACGGCCACGGTGGCCGCAAAGAGATTGCCTGAGCCGCAACCGGCTCAGGCAGTCTCTTCGAGTTCGGTCATCTCCCCGGTGCGGATCGTCATGGCGTTGCCGCGCCATTCGACGGCTCCGCCCAGCCAGCCGCGCGCCCAGATGGCGGGAAGCATCGCGTCGCGGACGATCATGGCGGTCACACTGCGCGGCGACAGGTACCAGCCCTTGGACCAGGCAAGCAGGCATTCCGGCACATAGGCTACCGCCAGCACGCAAAGCGCTGTCGTCGGGAGGCTGACGCCGGCGCTTTTTGCCGCAATCAGCGCGAATATCAGCGGCAGCGCGATACCGGTGAGTATCTCAGGCGCGAAGAACAGCGGGAAGGTGACGCGGCGCAGCCGCGCCCAGCGCGCCTGGCGCGACCAGACTTCGGCGAGCGTGCGCTGGCCGAGCGGCTGTTCGAAGGGCGAGGCCACGAGATTGACCCGGAGGCCTAGGCTGTTGACCAGCTTGGTGGCCGCCGCATCTTCGGCGGCCTCGGCGGCCAGCGCCTGGATGCCGCCGTTTGCGTCGAGCATCGACTTGTTCCACAACATGCTCTTGCCCTGAGCGAAGCCAAGGCCGACCGCCTCGCCGGCATATTGCCAGCGCGCCTGCAGCGTGTTGAGGAAGGCGCATTCGACCTCGGCCCAGAAGCCGTCCGGCCGCGAGCCGACCGGCGTCGAGCAGACGAGGCCGGTATCCCGTCGCCAGGCCGCCATCAGATGCTGGACATAGTCCTTGGGCATCAGCACGTTGGAATCGGCAAGAATCACCCAGTCGTGCCGGGCCGCCTGCCAGCCCTTGACGCAGTTGTTGAGCTTGGGATTGGCGCTGATCCTGTCCTCGCCGATCAAGAGCCGCGCCGGCACGTTCGGGAAGCGCGCGATCGCGGCATTGATCAACTTGACCACCGGGTCTTCCGGTTGGGTGACGCAGAAGATCAGCTCATAACGCGGCCAGTCGAGCGAGAAGGCGCGCTTGAGCGTCTCCTCGGCGAATGGCTCGACGCCGCGCGACGGCACGATGATGGAGACCGCCGGCTGCTTGCCGGCGAACGGAGGAATGAAGCGCCTGGGCTTCAATCGCGACGAGGCGAGCAGGATGCTGGCAAAATTGGAAAGAAGAATGGCTGACGAAGCAAAGGCGGCTGCAAAGGTCAGTTCCATCGAGTTCTGGTCACTCCGGAAGGGCCGCCCGCGGCCGTTTCATCAGTCGACAGAGCGCCCGAGTCGCCCGCATAGTTTCTGCACACCAACATTGTCATGTGTCACTTAAATGACATTGTTTTTCGGCAACTGCGCTAGAATCTGGCAGGATGGACGGCGCTTCGTGTAACAACCGCGAAGCGCGGTAAATGTTCCCTAGCCGGCAAACCGGAGTGGCCCATGTATCGCGCCGTGACGCGCAACATCGAAGTGCAGGTCAGGCCGTTCTATCTGGAGGATCGTTCCGATCCGTCGGAGGACCGCTATGTGTGGGGCTATCAGGTGACGATCGACAACCGGTCGGACGAGTTCGTGCAGCTTCTGTCGCGCTATTGGCACATCACCGACGGACGCGGCCGCGTCGAGGAGGTGCGTGGCGCCGGCGTCGTCGGCGACCAGCCGGAACTCAACCCGGGCGACAGCTACCAGTACACGTCGGGATGCCCGCTCTCGACGCCGTCCGGCATCATGGTCGGCCATTACACGATGCGCAACGGACGCGGCGAGACGTTCGATGTCGCCATCCCCGCCTTCTCGCTCGACATGCCGGGAACGAGGCGGACGGTGAACTAGGACAGTTGGCGAAATCCGGCGCGGGAGGATTTTCTCCCCGGGGGAGAAATGCCCGGTCCACCCTCCGCAGCTGCTGCGGAGGACGGGCAGGGCAATGAGGGCGGCGCTAAGGTTACGAGATTCTTTCGGACGGAGCGAGGGGTTCCGACATCGCCGACGTTGGCGCTGCCCCTCATCCGCCCCTTGGGCACCTTCTCCCCGTAAACGGGGAGAAGGAAGGGCATTTCACTCGGCCGCGAAATCCGCCGGATCGAAGTCGTACTGCGTCGAGCAGAACTCGCAGGCGACATGGATGCCGCCGTCCTCGGTGCTGTCCTCGATCTCCTCGGCCGAAAAGCCTTCGAGGATGCCGCGAATCTTCTCACGCGAGCAGGAGCACTGGTCGGCGACGGGAACGCTGCGGAAGACGCGCACGCCGTGCTCGTGGAACAGCCGGTAGAGCAGCCGCTCGGTACCCACCGAGGGGTCGATCAGCTCCGTCTGCTCGATGGTGCCGAGCAGCGCCAGCAATTCCCGCCATGAATTGTCGGCCGGGTCGTACGCCACGTCTCGCGGATCGCCGTCGCCACCCGAAATATCGGGCACGCGCATGCGCTCCGGCGCCTGCGGCAGGAACTGCGCCAGGATGCCGCCCGCGCGCCATTGCTCGCGGGCGCCGCCCGGACCCGGCGTCACCAGCTTGGCAACCGACATCCTCAGATCGGTCGGGATCTGCTCGGACTGGCGGAAGTAGGTGCGCGCGGCGTTCTCCAGCGACGTGCCGTCGAGTTGGACGATGCCCTGATAACGCTGCGTGTGGGCGCCCTGATCGATGGTCAGCGCCAGAACACCGGTGCCGAGCAGCTTCTCTTGCGAAGTCTCGCCCGAGGCCACCAGCGCCTGCAGCCGGTCGGCGTCGAAGCGCGCATAGGCGCGCAGCGCATGCGGCGTGGTGAAATCGGCCACCAGCATGTCGACCGGCCCGTCGGTGCGGGTCTGCAGGATGAACTTGCCCTCGAACTTCAGCGACGTGCCGAGCAGCACGGTGAGCACGCAGGCTTCCGCCAGCAGCCGCGCGACCGGTTCGGGATAGTCGTGACGGCTGAGAATGGCGTCGAGCATCGGCCCGAGCTGCACGGTGCGACCGCGCACGTCGAGGGGCGCCACTTCGTAAGGCACGACATGATCGTCGCCGGCGAAGCCGAATTCACCGAGTTTGGGTTGATGATCAGCCAAAGGACGGGTTTCCAACATGACAAAGCTCCGGGGCGCGTCCATCCCGCTTTGCAGGCGGCATGGGTCGAAGCGCGTTCGATTTGCGTGATGGCCCGCAAATAGGCATCACACATCGCCAGATCAAGTTGGTCCGTTTCAAGACAAGCCGGTTCAAGTCGGGCCTTCTCAAGCGCCCAGGCACCAGGCCAGCACAGCTTTCTGGGCGTGCAGCCGGTTTTCAGCCTCGTCGAACACCACCGAATGCGGCCCGTCGATCACGTCGTCGGTGACCTCCTCGCCGCGGTGCGCCGGCAGGCAATGCATGAAGAGCGCGTCGGACTTCGCCTTGGCCATCAGCGCGGCGTTGACCTGGTAAGGCAGGAAGACGTTGTGGCCGCGGGCGCGATGCTCCTGGCCCATCGACACCCAGCTGTCGGTGACGACGCAATCCGCCTGGTCGACTGCCTCCTCGGCCGAGTGGGCAAATCTGACCTTGCCGCCATTGGCCTTCGCCCAGTCGACGTATTTCTCGAACGGCTCGCTGCCCTCCGGCACCGCGACGTTGAGGTTGAAGCGGAACCGCGCCGAGGCTTCGAGCAGCGAGTGCAGCACATTGTTGCCGTCGCCGGTCCAGGCGAAGGTCCTGCCGGCGACCGGACCGCGATGCTCCTCGTAGGTCATGATGTCGGCCATCAGCTGGCACGGGTGGGTGTCGTCGGTGAGCCCGTTGATAACCGGAACGGTGGCGCTCTCGGTGAGCTCCAGCAGCCGGTCATGCGAGGTGGTGCGGATCATGATGGCGTCGACGTAGCGCGACAGCACCTTGGCGGTGTCGGCGATGGTTTCGGAACGGCCGAGCTGCATTTCGGTGCCGGTCAGCATGATCGTCTCGCCACCAAGCTGGCGCATGCCGACATCGAAGGAAACGCGGGTGCGCGTCGACGGCTTGTCGAAGATCATGGCCAACACCTTGCCTTCGAGCGGCTTCGAACGCTCGCCGGCCTTGAGCCTGGTCTTTCGCGCCACCGCATCGTCCAGCATCGAGCGCAGGTCGCCGGCGGAAACGGCTGACAGGTCGGTGAAGTGGCGAACACTCATCGGCAAATTCCAGAATTACTTCGCGGCTTCGGCCGCAATGGCGTCGGTCAAGCCCTTGGCGCCGGCGCGGATGCGCTTCAGCGCCTCGCCGATCTCCTCGTCGGTGACGGTGAGCGGCGGCAAGAGACGAATGACGTTGTCGCCGGCCGGCACGGCGAGCAAGTGCTGATCGCGCAGCGCCATGTTCACCTTGGTGTTGGGCATGGCGCATTTCAGCCCAAGCATCAGGCCGGTTCCCCTGATGCCTTCGATGACGTCGGGATATTCGTCTACGATCGCGGCAAGGCCCTGCTTGAGCAGCAGCGCCTTGCGCTGGACATCCTCGAGGAAGCCGTCGGCCAACACGACGTCGAGCACGGCATTGCCCACCGCCATCGCCAGCGGATTGCCGCCGAAGGTGGTGCCGTGCACACCGGCCGTCATGCCGGTGGCGGCCTCATCGGTGGCGAGGCAGGCGCCCATCGGGAAGCCGCCGCCGATACCCTTGGCAATCGCCATCAAGTCGGGGGTCACACCGCTCCATTCATGTGCGAACAGCTTGCCGGTGCGGCCGATACCGCACTGGACCTCGTCGAAAATCAGAAGCAGGCCGTGCTGGTCGCAGAGCTGGCGCAGGCGCTTCAGCGACTGCGTCGGCACCGGGCGGATGCCGCCCTCGCCCTGCACCGGCTCGATCAGGATCGCCGCGGTCTCCGGCGTGATCGCCTTTTCGGCGGCGTCGATGTCGTCGAACGCCACCTGGTCGAAACCCTCGACCTTCGGTCCGAAGCCTTCGAGATATTTGTACTGGCCGCCGGCGGCGATGGTCGCCAGGGTGCGGCCATGGAAGGCGCCCTCGAAGGTGATAATGCGGAAACGCTCCGGATGGCCTTTGACGAAATGGTAACGCCGCGCCGTCTTGATGGCGCATTCCAGTGCCTCGGCGCCAGAATTGGTGAAGAACACCTTGTCGGCAAAGGTCGCCTCGACCAGCCGTTCGCCCAGCCGGCGCTGCTCCGGGATCTCGTAGAGGTTCGAGACGTGCCACAGCTTGGCGGCCTGCTCGGTGAGCGCCGCGACCAGATGCGGATGGCTGTGGCCCAGCGAGTTCACTGCGATGCCGCCGGCGAAATCGAGATATCGCTCGCCCTTGTCGGTGACCAGCCAGGTCCCCTCCCCACGGTCGAAAGCCAGGGGTGCGCGAGCAAAAGTCTCGTAAAGCGCCGAACCGCTCATTATATGCGCCTCCGGAACCGGAAATCAAAAAAGCCGCCAATGCGGCGGCCTTTGCGGCTTATCATGTTTTTCGGCCATGAAGTCAACGAAAACGTCGCGCAGAAGCGCGCGGCAAGTCCCCGACGGCACGCCGGCTCATGAGCGGTCAGGCAAGTTGGGGAAAACCGAAAAAACCGAATCGTGTTGCCCTGGGGACTCTTGTCACCGAGTCAGCGCATAAGGTAATTGTAGTTGAGAAATAGCTAGATTTCGTGCGGCGGATCTAATCACCCGGTATATGTGGTGTTGTTTGCCCGGCGGGAGCCGGGGCGCGAAGGGATTCTGACTGCCGTACGCCTCAGCAGGAGCGCGGTCTCATGAACTGGACTGACGAGCGGGTCGAACTTCTCAGGAAATTGTGGTCGGAGGGTCTGAGCGCCAGCCAGATCGCCGCACAGATCGGCGGCGTGAGCCGCAACGCCGTCATTGGCAAGGTGCATCGCCTGAAACTGTCGGGCCGCGGCCGCGCGACCGCCGCGCCGGCGCGCCAGAAGAAGGCAACGCAAGGGGCCTCGATGCAGAAATCGGTGGCTCGAGCCGCAAGTGCTGCACGTCACGTGACGGCTTCCATCGGCGCTACCGCGCTGCAGGTGCAGTTCGACGCGGAGCCGGTGGCGCGCCACTACATCCGCCCGGTCGAAAACGTCGTGGTGCCGATCTCGCGCAACCTGCAGCTCGTCGAGCTGACCGAGCGCACCTGCAAGTGGCCGAACGGCGATCCGCTGTCGGAAGACTTCAGCTTCTGCGGCAACGAAGCCGCAGAAACCGGCCCGTACTGCAAATATCACGCCCGCGTGGCGTTCCAGCCGGCGGCGGAGCGGCGGCGGGCGCGGTGAAGGTGAATGGTGAATGGTGAATGGACTTGCGGCAATTAACGGCCGCGTGAAATACCCTTCAACTATTCACTATTCACCATTCACAGCCACCCATTCTTCCTGAACCGCCAATACAGGAACGCGCAGATCAGCGCGATCGCCACCAGCACGCTCGGGTAGCCATATTCCATCTTGAGTTCCGGCATATCCGTAAAGTTCATGCCGTAGATGCCGGCGAGGGCCGTCGGCACTGCCAGGATGGCTGCCCATGAGGCAAGCTTCTTGGAGATCGCCGTTTCCTGGCTCTGTCCGACCAGAAGGCTGGCTTCGAAGGCGAAGGCCAGAACCTCTCGCAGGCTGTCTACCTTCTCCTGCACGGTACGGATGTGGTCGGTCACGTCGCGGAACAGCGGATGCATGGCGGCGTGGATCTGCGGCAGCTCGGCGCTGGTGAGCCGCCGGCAGACCTCGACCAGCGGCAGCGCCGCGTTGCGCAGCCTGAGCAGGTCGCGACGCAACATGTAAAGCCGCTCGATATCGGTGCCGCTCATCGGCTTCAGCAGCACCTTGTCCTCGATCGCCTCGACCTCGTCCTCGATCTGCTCGAGCACCGGCATGTAGTTGTCGACGATGAAATCGAGGATGGCGTAGAGAACGAAATCCTCGCCCTTGGCCAGCGATGACGGGCAGCTTTCCCAGTGCTGGCGCACCGGGGCGTAGGAGGTCGACGGGCCGTGCCTGACGCTGACGATATAGCCGGTGCCGACGAAGAGATGGGTTTCGCCGAAGGTGACGCGGCCTTCGATCAGCTGGGCGGTGCGGGCAACGATGAACAAGGCGTCGCCATATTGCTCGATCTTCGGCCGCTGATGCGGGTGCTCGGCGTCCTCGATCGCCAGATCGTGCAGGTGGAACTGCGCCTGCACCCTGAGCAACAGGTTGCGGTCCGGCTCGAGCAGGCCGATCCAGACGACATGGCCGGGCCTTGCCGCCCATACACCAGCCTCTTCGATCGGAATGTCGGCGATGCGCTTGCCGGCGGAATAGACGCTGGACGCAATGATGCCGGATGTCGGCTGGCGGGCCGGGGTCAGGTTTCGAATTTGTTCCATCGCAACCTCCCGAGACAGCGACTGACAAAATCGCTGCACCTGGAGGAGCTTAGCCTAAATTAGAAGGCCGTTCGAGAGGCCGCCTGTTCACTTAGCCGATACCGTCCCCGGGGACACCACCTGGTCGGTCTTGTCGCCCTTCGGTCGATCGGCCGGCATTTGGTCGCCGGTGACGATGTAGTAGATGGTTTCGGCAATGTTGGTGGCGTGGTCGCCGATGCGCTCGATGTTCTTGGCGCAGAAGAGCAGATGCGTGCAGGGCGTGATGTTGCGCGGATCCTCCATCATGTAGGTCAGGAGCTCGCGAAACAACGAGGTGTACATGGCGTCGATCTGGTCGTCGCGGTCGCGCACGAAGCCGATCTTGTCGACTGAGCGCGAGGCATAGACGTCGAGCACTTCCTTGAGCTGCGTGAGAGCGAGGTTGGCCAGCGCCTCGAGGCCGCGGAACAAGCTGTTCGGCTGGCGGCCGTCGATGACCGCCGCGACGCGCTTGGCGACGTTCTTGCCGAGATCGCCGACGCGCTCGATGTCAGCCGAGATGCGGATGGCGCCGACGATCTCGCGCAGATCTGTCGCCATCGGCTGGCGCTTGGCGATGATGATGATCGCCTTGTCGTCGATCTCGCGCTGGCTTTCGTCGAGGACGAGATCGTCCTGGATGACCTTCTGGGCGAGGCCCGGATCGGCGTTGACCAGGGCCTCGATCGCCTGCTCGACCATGCGCTCGGCATGCCCGCCCATGGCGGCGATGCGCTTGGACAGGAATTTCAGCTCTTCGTCATAGGCACTGACAATGTGAACGGATTGCATGGATATGCCTTCCCGGTGTCCGCCGGCTGCGTTCCCTCAATCTGTCGCTGATACGCGAACCGGATGACAGAAAGACGAAATTGCCGGTCAGCAACCAATACACAATCAGCGAGCCGGCAAATGAACCGTGAACGCCGCGCCCTTGCCGACTTCCGACTTGATCGACAGTCTAGCATTATGACGCGTCAATATATGCTTGACGATGGAAAGGCCAAGGCCGGTGCCTTTCTGGGTCCGGCTGTTTTCGACATCGACGCGGTAGAAGCGCTCCGTGATGCGGGGAATATGTTCCTCGGCAATGCCGGGACCGTAGTCTCTTATGGTGACGTCGATGCCGGCATCTGGGCCATCCTCGCTGGCAGCGACGGATACGGTAACGCGCCCGCCTGACTGGCCGTATTTGCAGGCATTTTCCAGGAGGTTCTCGAAAACCTGGAAGAGCTCGTCCCGGTCGCCGGGCACGGAAATCGGCCCAGCGATGAAATCCCGTTCGATGACAAGACCGTTCTCGCTGGCCAGCGGCCCGAGGGAATCGATCACGCTGTCGATGGTCTGGCGGAGATCGACCTCCGTTCCCGGCCTCAGATAGGGTTTCATCTCCAGCCGCGATAGCGACAGCAGGTCGTCGATCAGGCGCGCCATGCGGCCCGTCTGGTTCTGCATGATCTGCAGGAATTGGTCGCGCGCCGCCGGATCGCTGCGCGCCGGGCCGCGCAAGGTCTCGATGAAGCCGGCGATCGAAGCGAGCGGAGTGCGCAGCTCATGGCTGGCATTGGCGATGAAGTCGGCGCGCATCCGATCGATGCGGCGCGCCTCGCTCTGGTCCTTGAACACCAGCACGTAGAGATCGGTGGCATGGCCGACCGAGGACGCGCTCACCCGGTATGTCCGCTCCACGGGGAGCTTTTCCGTGTAATCGACGACATCGGAGGCCACGGCTCCCGAGACGATGCCGTCCAGCAAGACCTGCATTTCCGGCGCACGAAATTTGAGCGACAGCGACATGCCGGGCGCCAGCCCGCCGAAGGCAGCGAAGGCGGCCGCGTTGGCGTGGACGATAGTGGCGGCCTGGTCGAAGATGATCAGCGGATCGGCGACGGCCGCCGCGAGATATTCGCCGGAGAGCCGCTGCAGGCCGCCCGCCTCGATCGCCGCCGCGTCGTCTGCGGCTTGCCGCTCCACGTGGGCGGGCAGCATCGCGGCTGCGACCAGCAGCGCCATGGCCAGCAGCGGCACATAGATCGAAACGCCGCCGAAGCCGTAGACCATGAGAACAGCGACGACGGCCGCGGCCAGCAACCAGCGGCTGCGCCGCAGCCGGGCGACGATGGCTTGCGTCGCGCCTTTCCGCTCTGCGCCTGTATCGACCATGCGCTGCCCCGTATCCCTCCGCCGGTGAGACCTCACCGTACTAGCGCATGACGCCGGAAAAATCGGAATCGATTTTCTGGAATGTTCATGCGCAAAATCAAAGTGCTACGAGGCGTTGCCTCCAGACGGACGCAACGCCGTGGAGGCTCCCATAGCATGAGTCCGCAAGCTGGAAAGGTTCGTCTCGATGAAAAAAGCCAAGGAAGAAGCCGAAGCGGCGCCTGCCGCGGGGCCGATCAAGATCAAGATCGGCGATGTCGAACGCGAGTTCGACATCGACAATCCCGTGCTTCCGGACTGGATCGAGGACAACAAGCTCGCCGCCGGCGGCTATCCCTACGACAAGAAGATGAACAGCGATGACTACGAGAAGGAGCTCGAGCGCCTGCAGATCGAGCTGGTCAAGGCGCAGGCCTGGCTGCAGGCGACCGGCAAGCGGGTGATGGCGCTGTTCGAGGGACGCGACGCGGCCGGCAAGGGCGGCACGATCTTCGTGCTGCGGCAGTACATGAACCCGCGCACGGCGCGCAACGTGGCGCTGACCAAGCCAACGTCGCCGGAGCTTGGGCAATGGTATTATCAGCGCTATGTCGACCATTTCCCGACCTCGGGCGAGTTCGTCACCTTCGACCGCTCCTGGTACAACCGCGCCGGCGTCGAGCCGGTCATGGGATTCTGCACACCGGAACAGCACGAGAAATTCCTCGACGAGACGCCGCATTTCGAGCGCATGATCTCAAACGAGGGCATCCACTTCTTCAAATTCTGGCTGAATATCGGCCGGGAAACTCAGCTCGAACGGTTCCACGACCGGCGTTGGTCGCCGCTGAAGAACTGGAAGTTCTCGCCCATCGACATCGCCGGCATCAACAAATGGGATGACTACACCAAGGCGCGCGATCTCATGGTCGAGCGCACCCACAAGGAGTTCGCGCCGTGGATCATCGTGCGCGCCAACGACAAGCGCCGCGCACGGCTTGCCGTCATCCAGCGGATCCTATTGTCACTGCCATATGCCGGGCGCGATCTCGACGTCATCGGCAGGGAAGACAAGAAAATCGTCGGCGAAGGGCCGTCGTTCCTGGAGAAATAGCTTTCCGAGACGTGACATTCGGGGGCGCCCGCCGACTTTCGTCCGACTTACAGCGCCGCGCATCTTCCGGATGCGCGGCGCTGAGGTTTTACGAGAGTGCTCAGGCGGCCAGGCGGGCGATCCGCTGCAGCCGCTTCAGCGTGGCGTCGTCCTGGAGCGCCTGCTGGAACAGCGATATCTCATGATCGATGCGGTCGCATAGAACGTCCGTATCGCCCTTGAGCAGACCGCGCGTCTGCAACAGCGCGGCAACCGGCTTCTTGGCGAGCTGCCTTGCCCGCGCCAAGGCCGTCTCCTCGGCGCTGCCTTCAACGACCTCGCCGACCAGGCCGAGCGCCTTGGCGTCGTCGACGCCCAGGGTGTCGCCGAGGCAGAAGAAGCGGAAGGCGCCGGCGTAGCCGAGCTTCTGGGGAGCCAGGATGCTGGTCGCCGCGTCCGGCACGAGGCCGAAATCGACGAACGGCACCCTGAAAGTGCTCCCTTTGGAAGCAATCACCATGTCGCAGTGAAACAGGATGGTGCAGCCGACACCGACGGCATCCCCGTCCACGCAGGCAAGGACCGGCTTGGGGAAGGTCGCAAGCATGCGGAACATGTCGGTGACGGCGGCGATCAACTGCTGATGCTTGGTGGCGTCGAGGAACTCCGAGAAGTCGCCGCCGAGGCAGAAGCAGCCGGCAAGGCCGCGCAGCACGACCACACGAACGTCGTCATTGACGGCGGCTTCGTGGAAAGTCCTTGCGAGGCTCGCATAAGCGTGCCGGTCCAGCACCGGCCGACCGTCATGCGAGGACACGGTGACGACCAGCGTGTGGCCGCGCAGCTCGGGTTCGGGATGGAAGCTCATGACCGCCTCCATCACGAAGCCTGCCTCAGACCGAGCTGACCGGGATAGCCCCTGGTCAGCACCGGCAGGAAGTGGTTGCGGCGAGCACGGACCACCTCCAGCGTATGATCGGTGAAGGTGAGCAGCGTCGCCACGACCTGCTGGTTGCCGTAAGTGCGCTGGTAGCCAAGCGGCGTCGCCAGGAAGTGCAGCTGCAGCGCCCGCAGCACCCACATCGGTTCGAACTCGATGATGACCTGGTTGACGTTGCGCTTGAGGCCCCATTCGACGAAGCCGGCGATCAATTCGGTGCCGACCGTCGAGACGCCGCGCTTGCCGTCACGAAAGCCCGGCGCCACCGCGTAGCGGGTGAGCTCCCAGATGTTCGGCCCCGAGGGGGACGTCCCTTCGCAGAGGTCCGACAGCACGTCCGTCAGGAGATGCGGCCGCGTCGTCGGTAGCATGCGCTGGTAGCCGGCAAGCTCGCCGTTGCGGATGACGAGGTGGTGTTCGGCCTCCTCATGGTCGAACTGATCGATCTCAAGCTGGTCCGGACGATCGAGATCGGTCCATCCCATCTCCTCGACGAAGATCCTGTAGCGCAGACGATGGACCGCTTCCCAGAGGTCGGGACGTTCCATCAATTCCTGGGTGGTGAGGGAAAATAGCATTAGCCGTCTCCTAGGCTTAAGAGGAAGATACGGCCGGGCTTTCCCGAAAATATTACGCGAACGCGTAGGCAAGAATTTCTAGGCCGGCACGGCCGACCTGGCTAATATAGCCGCGTCTAATCGCCTCGGCGACCGCCTCGCGCGATTGGCGGTGCCCAGCTTGCTCTTGGCGTTAAGAAAGCATTAGCCGTCTCCTGAAGCTCGATAGGAAAATACGGCTGGGCTTTCCCGAAAATACTGCGCGAACGCGCAGGACAAGAATTTCCAGATCAGTACGGCCGACCTAGCTAATCGACCTAGCTAATATAGCCGCGTCTAATCGCCTCGGCGACTGCCTGCACACGATTGGCGGCGCCCAGTTTGCTCTTGGCGTTAAGAAGGTGTTTCTCGGAGGTGTGCTCCGAGATGCCGAGAATCTGCGAAATCTCCCACTCGGACTTGCCGACGGCCGCCCATTGCAGGCATTCGCGCTCACGCGGCGTCAACTCAATGTGATCGATGACCTTGCCGGCCATCGTGTGAAGCTGCATGGCGCGGCCGATGGCGTAGGTGGATACCAGCGAGACCATTCCGAATTCGACGTCCGACAGTTCGACGGACTCGCCGCCCAGCGAGACCATGACAATCTGGCCGTCGAGCGTGACCAGCGGGAAGGCGAGGCCGTCGCGCAGCTTGAACTCACGGGCGTCGCCCATGACCTCGTCGCTGCTCTTGTCGATGACGATGGCCTGCGAGGCCTCCCGCCACTGGAACGGGGCCTGCAATTGCTTCATATGGCTGACGACCGGATCGTGGTCGACATAGTTGCGCGCCACGTAGCGCTCCAGCCACTCGCCCGGCCAGTCGCAGAGCAGCACATGGTCCTTCTGCTGGCCGCGTGGCGTGCCGGGCTGCGGCACGGTTCCGGCCATCAGCGCCGTCAGCCCGAAATTCGAGGTGACGCCGAGCAAGCGCTCACACACCGCCGCGGCCGTGTTGGCATGCTGCAGCTGATCTATGTATTCCAGAGTTCTATCGAATAGACCCATCGCAACATCTACCCCATGTTGCTTCTGTTTTCGTTTACCCACGGTAGATGCCCGAACTGCCCTTCGCCATCAACCCCGGCCGCAAGCTTCTTCGCGTCGCCGGTTATCTCCCCCGAGCTCGGCGCGCGGCCACTTGCAACAATGCTAAACCATACGCCTAATTTGAACGGTTGAAATCAAAAACAATTGTGCCTGCGTCATTTTCGTACGAAAAGCCAAGGAAACATGACCGGGCGGAGCCTCATCGTGACATTCCGGTGGATCTTTCTGGCCCTGATGGCGGCACTGATCGGGGCGCCGGCGCTCGCCGGCACGACTCAGGCTGCGGAGCCGCAGGTCCCGGTGCTGTGGGATGCCAAGGAGCGGCTGCCCAAGCCCGATCTTTCCGCGGTGCCGCGGTTGAGGTTCCTCACCACCACCGATTTTCCGCCCTTCAATTTCATCGAGGGCTCAGGCCGGCTGTCGGGTTTCCATATCGACTTGGCACGGGCGATATGCGCGGAACTCGGCATCGTCGAGAAGTGCCAAATCCAGGCGCTGCCCTGGAACGAGCTCGACGGCGCGTTGCAGAAAGGCGAAGGCGAGGCGATCATCGCCGGCATCGCTGCGACGCCGGAAACCCGCGAGAAATACGCCTTCTCGCGTTCCTACCTGCAGTTCCCGGCGCGCTTCATCATGCCGAAGACCAAGGCTTTCACCGAACCGATCCTCGACAAGCTGCGCAGCAAGCGGGTCGGCGTCATTGCCGGCTCGGCGCATGAGAAGATGCTGCGCGACTATTTCAGCACCGTGCAGGTCGTGCCCTTCGACAAGCCCGAGGACCTTTACGCCGACCTCAGGGCCGGCAAGATCGATGCCGCTTTCGGCGACGGCATGCGCTTTGCCTTCTGGCTCGGCGGCTCGGATGCCGCCGGTTGCTGCCGCTTTGCCGGCGGCCCGTATCTGGCGCCCGAATATCTGGGCTCCGGCATGGCGATCGCCACCAGAGCGGGCGACACGGCGCTGGCGGCGGCCTTCGACTACGCGCTGCAGGAAATTTCGATCAAGGGAACCTTCGCCGAGTTCTACCTGCGCTATTTCCCGGTGAGCTTCTTTTGACCGAAGTGACAAGTGAGACCGAGGTGACAGGCCAAGGGTTTGTTGAGATCCAGGTCAGGCCGAGCCAGTTGCCGGCCGGCATTACCTGAATATCGACAAGCAATTCCAGGAAAAGTGTGTAACGGTTTTCCGTAAGAAATTACGTAAAAACAAATACTTAGAGCGGTTCGGCGATTCCGCGAAGCGCTGAACGGCTCTAAGTCAGGGTGCGCAGGCGCGCCTTGGCCGCGCGGGCGATCGCGGCGACAGTCAGCGTGTCGAGGTCGAGCTTGAGGCGGATGAGCTGCAGCACCCGCACCTCTTCCATGCGCATTTCGAGATCGACTGCGGCCACTTCGAAAGCGGCCGCATAGGCGGTATCGCGAAGCCGCTCCGGCAGCGTCTTGGCGACGCGCGCGAGCACGCCTTCCAGCCCGGCCTTGTCATGCAGCGCCTTCTGGCATTCCTGCGCCACCGCGACCAGCCTGTCCTGATTGAAATCGACGAACACCGGCCATGAGCGGACAACGTCGCCGATCCGCGCCAACTCGACATCGGTCATGTCGCGGTCGGAGGCCGAAGTGATGACCATCAAGTAGATCAGGGCTTCGTGCGGCGTCAGTGAAGGCATTCAAAAACTCCTTAGAGCGGGCATGTCGTCGTACCAGAACCGCTGCGCACTTTGGGCTAATGCAGCGGGAATGGCGCTCCAACGTACGAACACCATTGTGGCGCCGCAAGGAAAACCGCCGCAAATCGTTGACGCTCCGGCCAGTCGCGCCTAGACACCGGTTGAAAAATCTTCCCGTGCCGCCAAGCCGACCTGGCCGGCACATGACCTGGAAAGTGACATGACGGGATCAAACATCATCGATCTCAATCCCGAGGTGCTCGCGGCCGCCGCCGAAAGCAAGGCATGGCCGTTCGAGGAAGCCAAGAAGATCATCGCCCGCTACAAGAACAAGGATTTTCCCGAGACTGTCCTGTTCGAGACCGGCTATGGCCCGTCCGGCCTGCCTCATATCGGCACCTTCGGCGAGGTGGCGCGCACCACGATGGTGCGGCACGCCTTTCGGGTGCTGACCGCGGACAAGGTCAAGACCAAGCTCTTATGCTTCTCCGACGACATGGACGGCATGCGCAAGATTCCGGACAACGTGCCGGATCGCGCAGCACTCGAGCCCTACCTGCACAAGCCGCTGACGGCGGTGCCCAATCCGTTCGGCGGCGATTATGCGAGCTTCGCCGATCACAACAACGCGATGCTCTGCCGCTTCCTTGACACGTTCGGCTTCGACTACGAGTTCGCCAGCGCGACACAGTACTACAAGTCCGGCCGCTTCGACGAAGTGTTGCTGCGCGCCGCCGAGCGCTATGACGAGATCATGGCGGTCATGCTGCCGACACTCGGCGAGGAGCGCCAGGCGACCTACAGCCCGTTCCTGCCGATCTCGCCGAAGAGCGGCCGAGTGCTCTATGTGCCGATGAAGCATGTCGACGCCAAGGCCGGCACAATCACCTTCGACGACGAAGGCACCGAGACCACGCTGCCGGTCACCGGCGGCAAGGTGAAGCTGCAGTGGAAGCCGGATTTCGGCATGCGCTGGGCAGCGCTCGGCGTCGATTTCGAGATGTTCGGCAAGGACCACCAGACCAACGCGGCTATCTACGACCGCATCTGCAACATCCTCGGCGGCCGCGCGCCGGAGCATTTCGTCTACGAATTGTTCCTCGACGAGAACGGCCAGAAGATCTCCAAGTCCAAGGGCAACGGCCTCACCATCGACGAGTGGCTGACCTATGCGCCGACCGAGAGCCTCGGCCTCTACATGTACCAGCGGCCTCGGCAGGCCAAGAAGCTCTATTTCGACGTCATCCCGAAGGCTGTCGACGAATATTATGCTTTCCTCGGCGCCTATCCGCGCCAGGACTGGAAGGAGCGGCTCGGAAACCCCGTCTGGCACATGCACGACGGCAATCCGCCGGCGATCGACCTGCCGGTGCCGTTCGCGCTGCTGCTCAATCTGGTCAGCGCCTCCAACGCGCATGACAAGGCGGTGCTGTGGGGTTTCATCTCGCGGCACGCGCCGGGCGTGACACCGAAGACGCATCCCGAGCTCGACCGGCTGACCGGCTATGCCATCCGCTATTTCGACGACTTCGTGAAGCCGACCAAGGTTTACCGCGCCGCCGACGACGTGGAGCGCGAGGCGCTGGCGAAGCTTTCGGAAGCGCTCGGCGCCTTGCCGCAAGGCGCGGACGGCGAAGCGATCCAGAACGCCGCGCTCAACGTGGCGCGGCGGATCGAGCGCTATCAGGACCATTCCAAGCAGAGCCCCGAAGGCGGGCCTGGCGTATCGGTCGCCTTCTTCCAGATGATCTACCAGGTGCTGATCGGGCAGGAACGCGGGCCGCGCTTCGGCTCCTTCGCGGCGCTCTACGGCATCACGGAAACGCGCGCGCTCATCGAGCGGGCGCTGGCTGGTCAGCTGGCGGCGTAACGGCGCTGTCTTCCGCCGGCAGGATCGAAGCCGGCGCGGCAGGCGCCGGTCCGGCCGCAGCCGGCAGCGCCGGCAGACCGCCCAGGTTCGGCACCGCGCCGAAGATGCCTTTCTTCGCCGCGCGCGCTTTGTTCTCAGCCTCGACATAGGGGCCGCCCCGCGCGGCGCGCGCCCAGCCGTTTTCCACGAGCCACTCACCGACATCCTTGTTGCCGACCCAGCACTCGGTGGAATTGGCGCCCCGCCCACTTTGCGGGGGCACCGCGCAGACAGCCGTCCGGCCGCGCAGGAAGGCACGAAATGCGGTCCGGGCCCGCGCACCGCAGGCCCAGGACTTCCCCTCATCGCTACAGGTTTCATCGGCTCTCACGATGTCGATGTCCGAGACGGTGACGGAATAGTCCTTAGCCTGGATAACACCTGCGGCGGGCGCGACAGGCTGGAACAGTTTGGTGCCGTCGCGGCCATCCGGCATCTTCGATTTTCGGGGCCTGGGCGGACCTGCAAGCGCCAGATCGCTCAGCGGCGCACGCGGCTCGACCCGTTCCAATTCCCCGGTGGGCAGCTCAGGCAGCGCCACGATATCCGGATCTATTGCCCTTGAGTGCACAACCGGTTTGGGCGGCTGCGGCGCGGCCGGCGCCATGATGGCGGAGGTTGCGGGCTCCTGCGGCGCCGGGCCGGTGTCTTGGTCCGGAATCATGTCGGCGGCGGGATCGATCTGGTCGACCGTGACGGTGCTTTCGCTGCCTTTCAGCGAGCGGCCTCCGGCAACGACCAGCGCCGCCATTGCCGGAACCGCCGCGAGCGCGAGCGCCATATGGAGGATCCGCACCAGCCCGGACCTATTGGCTGGCCCAGACGATCCGCGCCACCCATTCGACATCGCGCATCGGGATGTCGCGGTCCGGGTGAGCGGGATTGAGCGAGACCAGGACGATCGACGCCGCGGTCTGCCGGTCGAGCACCTTGGCCATGACCTCGCCGGCAGTAGTCTTGACTACGACGCGGTCGCCCTTGCGCGTCGGCGCGCCCGGCTCGACGATCAGCACGTCGCCGTTGCGGTAGAGCGGCAGCATGGAATCGCCCTGGACCTTCAGCGCGTAGGAGCTTTCCGCCGCTCGCGTCGGAAGCTCCACCAGGTCCCAGCCCTGCCCGGACGGATAGCCGGCGTCATCGAAGAAGCCGCCGGCGCCGGCCTGGGCAAAGCCAAGCAGCGGCACGGCCGCGCGCTGCGGCTCGACGGGGCCGCTGCGACCCTCGACCAGCACGGTGAATTCTTCGAGCGAAGCGCCGGTGGCCTCGATGATCTTGGCCAGGGATTCGGTCGAGGGCCAGCGCGGGCGGCCGTCGGAAGAGAGACGTTTCGATTTATTGAAAGCGGTCGAATCGAGGCCCGCGCGCCTGGCGAGGCCGGAGGCCGAGAGCGAATAGCGCTCGGCGAGAGCATCGATTGCGGCCCAGACGCGATCGTGTGAGAGCAAGTCAGCTCTCCTTCGAAAACAGGAAAAAATGCCTCAGAATTGTCTAGCGCGCGACCATCCGATTGTCCACTGGCGAAGCGCTGGATCGCCGACAATCAGACCTGCTTGGCCTGCTCGCGCAGGTTTTTGTGCGAAATCATGAACGCCCGTTCGGTTTCGGTCAGCGGGCGCGGCCGGGTGGAATGGCCGAGCGCCGCGACGACCTCGTCGATCTCGAGAAAACGGCGGCCGCGACGGTCATAGACGCCGCCCGTGGTCAGGATCAGCGCGGCCGTCTCGCCATTGTCGAGGACGAAGCGGTGCTTGCCGACGACCGAGGTGCCCTCCCAGGTGTCGATCGACGACACCACCTCGAAGCGCCGCCACAGCCTGATCTCGCGCACATAGGCCGACTGCAGCCCGCCGATCATCGGCGCCCAGCCGTTACGGCGGGCCAGCGCGACGAGACCGACGCGAAGAAAAAGATCGATGCGGCCGAGGTCGGCCAGCATCATGTAGCGCGCATTGTTGAGATGGCTGTTGAAATCGATGTCGGTCGGGAGGCAGCGGAAGGCCAGCCGACTCTGATCGCCGACCATGTAAGGGCCACGGCTTCCCGCCGTGGCCATCATGCGCGCGAGGCGCCCCCAGACATACATGATCGAGCGTCAGGCGGCCTTCCTGACTTCGCCCTTCTGGTAGGGGTCGAAGCGCTGGTAGAAGGTCTCGCCCTTTTCGGCCATGTCGAGCAAAAGCTTCGGCGCCTTGAATTCGGCCCCGTATTTCTTCTGCAGGCCCTTGGCGATCTTGACGAAACGCTTGGCGCCGATGCCGTCGATGTAGGAGAGCGCGCCGCCGGTGAAGGGGGCGAAGCCGAAGGCCAGGATCGAGCCGACATCCGCCTCGCGCGGGTCGGTGACGATGCCCTCCTCCATCACGCGCACGGCCTCGAGCGCGATGGTGACCAGCAGGCGCTCTTTCAGCTCCTCATAGTCAACCTTCTCCGGCTCGAGCTGCGGATAGATATTCTTGAGGCCCGGCCACAGCTTCTTCTTCGCGGGCTTCGCCGGATAGTCGTAAAAACCCTTGCCGTTCTTGCGACCGAAGCGGCCGTGCGTGTCGACCATGGTGTTGATCAGCGCCATCTGCTTCGGATCGACGGCCTTCTCGCCGAGATCCTTGATGGTCTGCTTCATGATCTTTTGGGCAAGGTCGATCGCCGTCTCATCGGTGAGCGCCAGCGGGCCAACGGGCATTCCAGCGGCCTTGGCGGCGTTCTCGATCATCGCGGCCGGCACGCCTTCGATCAGCATCTTGTAGGCTTCCGACATGTAACGGAGAACGCAGCGGTTGACGTAGAAGCCGCGCGTATCGTTGACGACGATCGGCGTCTTCTTGATGGCGCGCACGAAATCGATCGCCATGGCAAGCGCCTTGTCGCCGGTCTTCTTGCCGAGGATGATCTCGACCAGCATCATCTTGTCGACCGGCGAGAAGAAGTGGATGCCGACAAAATTCTTCGGCCGCGCCGAATTCTTCGCCAGCGAGGTGATCGGGATGGTCGAAGTGTTGGAAGCGAAGATCGCCGACGACTTCAGCACCGCTTCCGCCTTTTCGGTGGCGAGCTTCTTGACGGCCGAATCCTCGAAGACGGCCTCGACGACGAGGTCGCAGCCGGCAAGATCGGCATAGTCGGCCGTCGGCGTGATCAGCGAGAGCAGCTTGTCCTTCTCCTCGGGCTTGGCGCGGCCCTTCTTCACCTGATCGGCCATCAGGCTGTCGGAATGCGCCTTGCCCTTCTCGGCCGACTCCATGTCGCGGTCGAGGAGCACGACCGGAATGCCGGCCTTGGCGGTGACATAGGCGATGCCCGCGCCCATGAAGCCGGCGCCGAGGATGCCGATCTTCTTGAACTTGGTGTCGGGCACGCCGGCGGGGCGGCGGGCGCCCTTGTTCAATTCCTGCAGCGACACGAACAGCGAGCGGATCATCGCCGCCGCTTCCTTGGTCTGCATGATCTCGGTGAAGTAGCGCTGCTCGATCCTGAGCGCCGTGTCGAAGGGAACGAGCAGGCCTTCGTAGACGCATTTCAGGATCGCGGCGGCGGCCGGATAGTTGCCGTAGGTTTCGCGGCGCAGGATGGCGATGGCCGGCGGCCAGAGATTGGCGCCGGCCGCCGAATAGATCGGGCCGCTGGGCAGCTTGAAGCCCTTCTCGTCCCAGGGCGCGACCGGCTTCAGGCCGTTTTTGATCATCGCCTTGGCGGTCTCGACGAGCTTCTTCGGTTCGGCGATCTCGTGGATCAGGCCCATCGATTTCGCCTTTTGCGGCGTGAGAGTCTGGCCGGTGGTCAGCATCTGCAGCGCCTGCTGCTGATCGGTCAGCCGCGGCACGCGCTGGGTGCCGCCGGCGCCGGGGAAGATGCCGATCTTCACCTCGGGAAGCGCCATCTTCACCTTGTCGGAATCGGCGGCGACGCGGCCGTGGCAGGCGAGCGACATCTCGAAGGCGCCGCCCATGCAGGTGCCGTTGATCGCGGAAACCCACGGCTTGCCGCAGGTCTCGATCTTGCGGAACAGACCGGTCATGTAGCCGGCATTGTCGAACAGCGCCTTGGTCGCCTTTTCGAGATCCTTCTCCTTTTCCACGGCGAAGGTGGCGAGCATCTTCTGCAGCATGGTGATGTCGGCGCCGCCGGAGAAGCTGTCCTTGCCGGAGGTGATGACCACGCCTTTGATGGCCGCATCGCTGGCCACGTGATCGACGATGGAATTGAGCTCGCGCATCGCCTCTTCGGTAAAGACGTTCATCGAGCGTCCGGGCATGTCCCAGGTGACCAGCGCGATGCCGTCGGCGTCCACGTCGAGAGTGAAATTGGTGTAGCTCATCTTTTCTCTCCCCGTCAGACGCGTTCGATGATGGTGGCGGTGCCCATGCCGGCGCCGATGCAGAGCGTGACCAGCGCGGTGTTCAAATCGCGGCGCTCCAGCTCATCCAGCACCGTGCCCAGGATCATGGCGCCGGTGGCGCCGAGCGGATGGCCCATGGCGATGGCGCCGCCGTTGACGTTGATCTGGTCGTGCGGGATGTCGAAGGCCTGCATGTAGCGCAGCACAACGGAGGCGAAGGCCTCGTTGAGCTCGAACAGGTCGATGTCCGACAGTTTCATCTTGGCACGCTTCAGAAGCTTTTCGGTGACATCGACCGGACCGGTCAGCATCAGCACCGGCTCCGAGCCGATATTGGCGAAGGCGCGGATGCGGGCGCGGGGCTTCAGGCCCATCGCCTTGCCGGCCTTCTTCGAGCCGAGCAGCACGGCGGCCGCGCCATCGACGATGCCGGACGAATTGCCGGCGTGATGGACGTGGTTCACTTCCTCGACTTCCGGATGCTTCTGCACGGCGACCGCATCGAAGCCGCCCATCTCGCCTGGCATGACGAAGGACGGATTGAGCGAGGCGAGCGACTGCATGTCGGTCGACGGCCGCATGTGCTCGTCACGGTCGAGGATGGTGAGGCCGTTCTGGTCCTTGATCGGAATCACCGAGTTCTTGAAGCGGCCCTCTTCCCAGGCCTTGGCGGCGCGCTTCTGGCTTTCGACCGCATAGGCGTCGACGTCGTCGCGGCTGAAGCCGTATTTGGTGGCGATCAGGTCGGCCGAGATGCCCTGCGGCACGAACCAGCCAGGCAGGCCGACGGACGGATCCATGAACCAGGAACCGCCGGACATCCCCATGCCGACGCGCGACATGGATTCGACGCCGCCGGCAATGACGATCTCGTCCGCGCCTTGCGCGATCTTGGCGGCGCCGAAATTGATGGCGTCGAGGCCCGAGGCGCAAAAGCGCGAGATCTGCATGCCCGGCGCCTTGGTGTCGTAGCCGGCCTCGAAAGCGGCCGCACGCGGAATGACCGAGCCCGCCTCGCCGACGGGATCGACGCAGCCGAAGATGATGTCGTCGACATTGCCGGTGTCGAGCTCGTTGCGGTCGCGCAACGCTTCAAGCGTCTTTGCCGCCAGCCGCACCGCCGGCACCTCGTGCAGCGAGCCATCCTTCTTGCCCCTGCCGCGCGGCGTGCGCACGGCGTCATAGACGTAAGCTTCGGCCATTTCATGCTCCTTGGGTTTGCCGGCCGCCGCGCTCAGAGGGAGCGCCCGATCAGCAATTTCATGATCTCGTTGGTGCCGCCGTAGATGCGCTGGACGCGGGCGTCGCGGTACATGCGGGCGATCGGATATTCGTTCATGTAGCCATAGCCGCCATGCAGTTGAAGGCATTCGTCGACGACTTTGCCCTGCAGGTCGGACAGCCAGTATTTGGCCATCGAGGCGGTGACCGGGTCGAGGCCGCCATCGATGTGGCGGGCGACGCAGTCGTTGTAGAAGACGCGGCCGATGGTCGCCTCGGTCTTGAGCTCGGCCAGCTTGAACTGGGTGTTCTGGAAATCGATGATCGCCTTGCCGAAGGCCTTGCGCTCCTTGACATAGTCGATGGTGATCGCCAGCGCCCGCTCGACCATGGCGATGGCGCCGGTGCCGATCTGCAGCCGCTCCTGCGGCAATTGCTCCATGAGATGGACGAAGCCCTTGCCCTCCTCGTGGCCGAGCAGATTGGAGGTCGGCACGCGCACGTCGTTGAAGAACAGCTCGGATGTGTCGTTGGCCTTCAGCCCGATCTTGTCGAGGTTGCGGCCGCGCTCAAAACCTTCGACCTCGTCGGTCTCCACGACGATCAGCGAGGTGCCCTTGGCGCCCTTGTCCGGATCCGTCTTGGTGACGACGATGATCAGGTTGGCGAGCTGGCCATTGGTGATGAAGTTCTTGGAGCCGTTGATCTTGTAGTGGTTGCCGTCCTTCTCGGCGCGGGTCTTGACGCCCTGCAGGTCCGAACCCGCGCCCGGCTCGGTCATGGCGATGGCGCCGATCAGCTCGCCGGTAGCCAGTTTCGGCAGCCACTTCTCTTTCTGCTCCTCGGAGCCGTAATGCAGGATGTATGGCGCGACGATCGAATTGTGCAGGCCGATGCCGAAGCCGTCGACGCCGACATGGCCGATCGCCTCGATGATGGCGCTCTCATGCGCGAAGGTGCCGCCGGAGCCGCCGTATTTCTCCGGCATCGAAGCGCAGAGCAGGCCGGCGGCGCCCGCCTTCAGCCAACTCTCGCGGTCGACCATCTCGTTCTTCTCGAACTCGTCGTAGCGCGGCGCGATCTCTTCCGCCATGAAGCGGGTCGCCATATCGTAGAGCATGCCGACCTCGTCCGCCGCCCAGGCGGGCTTCGGCAGGCCAAGAACTTCAGCTGGGTTTGTCGTCACGATTTCCTCCGCGTTCCGACAATTGTGGGCCGGCTCTGCCGGCCCGCCAAACCTAGAACGCTTCCACCGGCAGCGCCATTAGCGTATCCGCGCCACTGGAAATGCGCGCGAGACGCGTCGCGGTCTCCGGCATGATCCGCTCCATGAAGAAGCGCGCTGTTACCAGCTTGCCGTCATAGAAGGACGTAGCGCCGTTGGCGCCTTCCGCCAGCTTGGCCTGAGCGGACTTGGCCATCTGCCCCCACATGTAGCCCAGCGCGACCAGGCCGAAGAGATGCATGTAGTCTGTCGAGGCCGCACCCGCATTGTCGGGCTTGGCCATGGCGTTCTGCACCAGCCACATGGTCGCCGCCTGCAGGTCGTTCAGGCCTTTCTTCAGCGCCTTGGTGAAGGGCGCCATCTTCTCGTCGGCGCGGTTTTCCTCGCAGAACTCGCCGACTTCCTTGAAGAAGGCCTGCACGGCGCGGCCGCCATTCTGCGCCAGCTTGCGACCAACGAGGTCGAGCGCCTGGATGCCGTTGGCGCCCTCGTAGATCATGGCGATGCGGGCATCGCGCACGAACTGGCTCATGCCTTGCTCCTCGATATAGCCATGACCGCCGAAGACCTGCTGCGCCATCACGGCGTGGTCGAAGCCCTTGTCGGTCAGCACGCCCTTGACCACCGGCGTCATCAGGCCAGTGTGGTCATCGGCCGCCTGGCGGTCCTTGTCGTCGCCGGAGCGGTGCGCGACGTCCGACTTGATCGCCGTCCACAGCGCCAGCGCGCGGCCGCCCTCGTTGAACGCCTTCATGGTCATCAGCGAGCGGCGGATGTCGGGATGGACGATGATCGGATCGGCCTTCTTGTCCGGCGCCTTGACGCCGGAGAGCGACCGGCCCTGGAGGCGATCCTTGGCGTAGGCGGCGGCGTTCTGATAGGCGATCTCGGAGACCGAAAGCCCTTGCAGGCCGACGCCCAGTCGAGCCTCGTTCATCATCGTGAACATGGCCTTCAGGCCGCCGTTCAGCTCGCCGAGCAGACTGCCCTCGGCCTCGTCATAATTCATGACGCAGGTCGAATTGCCGTGGATGCCCATCTTCTCCTCGATCGAGCCGCAGGAGAGCGTGTTGCGCTCGCCGACATTGCCGGAACCATCGAGCTTGAACTTCGGCACGATGAACAACGAGATGCCTTTGACCCCTTCCGGCGCGCCCTCAACGCGGGCCAGCACCAGATGCACGATGTTGTCCGCCATGTCGTGCTCGCCGGCGGAGATGAATATCTTCTGGCCGGAAATCCTGTAGCTGCCGTCGCCGTTGGGCACCGCCTTGGTGCGCAGCAGGCCAAGGTCGGTGCCGCAATGCGGCTCGGTGAGGTTCATGGTGCCGGTCCAGGCGCCTTCGATCAGCCTGGGCAGCCAGGTGGCCTTCTGCTCGTCCGTGCCATGGGTGACGATGGCCGCGATCGCGCCCTGCGTCAGGCCGGGATACATCATCAGCGCCATATTGGCCGAGACCATGTATTCGGAGACCGCGGTGTGGACGGTGTAAGGCAGGCCTTGGCCGCCGAACTCGGCGGGAGCCGCGAGCCCCATCCAGCCGCCCTCGCGATACTGGTCGAAGGCCTCCTTGAAGCCCTTGGGCGTGGTCACCGAGCCGTCGTCATGGCGCTCGCAGCCTTCCATGTCGCCGACCCGGTTCAGCGGATGCATGACGTTTTCGGCAAGCTTCGCGCCTTCGGCGAGGATCGCCTCGACGACGTCGGGCGTGGCGTCCGAGAAGCCCGGAAGATTGGAATAGCGCTGATAGCCGAGCACGTCGTTGAGCACGAACAGCGTGTCCTGGACGGGCGCCCTGTAGATCGTCATGCCTTCCTCCACCCTTGCGGTCCTGGCCAGCCAGCAAGCTCCCGATCCAGCTCCGGATGGGAGGCTGAGCCAATGTCGTGGTCGGGATAACAAATATTGACGTTTGCGTAAACGTCAACTTCGTCGCAGCCGAAAAATTTTTGGTGAACGCGGGACAGAAGGCAGCAAAAAGCCGCGCGGCTGGAGCCACGCGGCTTTATCCTGGCCTTGCCGTTGAGCCTGAGAGCGATCAGCCGGCGGCGCTTGCCTGCGGCGCGGCGCGCTCGGTCAGCATCTGGCGAACGATCGCCATCGAATTGCTGAGCTCGCCGATGGCGTCCTCGATCAACGCCCGCTGCTTCTGCAGGCGGGCAAGCTGCTTCTCCGACTTGTCGAGCGCCATCCGCAACTGCTTGGTGTTGGAGCCGGTCGGATCGTAGAGATCCATCATCTGCTTGACGTCGCGCAGCGAGAACCCGACCTTGCGGCCGAGCAGGATAAGCTTCAGCCGGGCCTTGTCGCGGCGCGTGTAGAGACGGGTCGAGCCGTCGCGCTTCGGATTGAGGAGACCCTTGTCCTCATAGAAACGCAGCGTGCGCAAGGTCACGCCGTATTTCTTGGCCATCTCGCCGATGCGGACGAATTCCTCACCGGCCTCGGCCGGAATGTCATTGCTATTGGCCGCGGCTTCGCCGGGCGAAACAAGTTTCATGGTCACTGGCTTTCCCCTGATGGCGTCGCGATCGCGGACCGAGCGTCGCCTGAGTGGAAGCGGGGGCGTGCTTCCAATCGTGGTTTCGACAAATCAATCGCAAGAGGCACGGCTTCGCACCTTTTACGTTTACGTCAATTCTATACCGGCAGCCGGCAGGTGACGCAAGGGCGTTGTCGGTACGGAACTTTATGCCGCACCCGGACGCCGATTGAGCAGGGCGGCTGAGGATTTATGCGCAACTTCTTAAGCTTGGTTAACGCCTTGTTTACCACGTTGGGCGAAATGTGCGCATGTCGGTCACCCGTGTTTATCCTGTAGCGAATTTTTCACGGTCTTCGAAGCGTGGGTGAAAACCCGGGAAGCCCGTCTTCCTCCGCGGCAGAACCGCGCGGCCGCCTTCGTTCCCGGCAGGACTTTAGGAAACCGGCCACGGCCGGTCATTCTGAACACGGGCGCATCGATGAACAGCAAGCGGTCCTATCTCGATACACTCAATGCCGGCAGGCAACGCCGGCCGCACACCTCGCTGGAGGAGCTGAACCGCTCGCTCGAAACGCTGGAGCAGCGGCTGGAACGGACCCGCACCGACACGCCCGAGCGCGCCGATCCGCGTCGGCCGGCCGCCGAGCCGCGCTACGCCGCCGCGCAACCTTATGACCAGCCGCGCTGGTACGAGGACCCCTACTCGTCGCAAAGATCGCAAAACCAAGGTTTGGCATCGCAGAATCGGGGACCGCAAAATCCGGCGCCCGCCGCTTCCGCCCTTGGCCCCAACTATCAGGCCATCGCCCGCGACATCGACCGGGTACGCGGCCAGGAGGACGGCGTCGCGATGGTCGGCAAGATCGCGGTCGAATTACGCGGGCTGCGCGAGGAGCTGCGCCACCAGATGACTGCAGGCTTGCAGCGCGAATTCGATGCGCTGCGCCAGGATATCGATCGCGCCATGCAGGCGGCGAGCCAGCATGGCGCCCCCGTGGACAAGAGCAGCGCCGAACTCGGCCTCGAGTTCGAACGGCTTTCCGGCGCCATACACACGCTTGCCGAAAAGAGCGACGACCGCAGCGTCAACCTGCTGCGGCTGGAGCTGGAGCAGGTCAAGGCGGCGCTCGACACGCTGGCGCGCGAGGAAAGCGTGCGGGCCGTCGATCGCCGCTGGGACGATTTCGACCGCCGCTGGAGTGCCTTCGAGGATCGCGTCGACGCCGACCAGCGCCAGCGCGCCGAAGGTCCCAATCTTTCGAGCCTGACCGACCGGCTCGAACAGATCAGCAGCGCCGTCAACAACCTGCCGCAGTCGCTGTCGCTCGCCTCGCTCGAGGAAAAGGTCCGCACCCTTGCCGGCGCGGTCGACCGTTTCGCCAGCCAGCAGACGATGCGCGGCAGCGAGACGCTTGCGATGATCGACGAGCGGCTGGACGAAATCTCCCGCGCCATCGTCGCCTCGACGGTGGCGGCGCAGGCCAATGCCTTCGATCCGGAAACCTTTGGCCGCATCGAGAAGCGGATCGCCTCGCTGGCGCAGCAGATCGAGGAAGTCGCGCAGTCGCGCCCGGGCGCCGAGGTCATCGACCGCCTCAATTTTCTGTCCAGTCGGGTGGACGAGATCGCCGGACGCGCCAACCTGCCGGAGCAGGCGATGGAACGTCTGGGCAAGCAGATCGCGCTCATTACCGACAAGATCGACCGCGCGCCGGCAATGCCCGACGCCGACCATATCTTCCAGGGCCTGGAGCAGCGCTTCGACGCGCTGTCCTCGCTGCTCGAGCGCCGCCAGGGCGACGCGATCGAGCAGAGCAACATGCTGTTCCGCGACCTCGAGCGGCGGCTGGACGAAGTCGCCGACAGGCTCGACCAGCGCACGCAGCAGGACGACAGCGCCGGTATCATGGAGGCGATCGACGCCCGCTTCACCGCGCTTGCCAAGCGCATAGAGACGCGCACGCCAGATCCCGCCAACGACTTGGCGATCCGCGGCCTGGAAAGCCGGCTCGAGGACATTTCCAGCCGGCTGGAAATGTCCGCCGCGCAGGTCGCCGGCATCGATCCGGCACTGATCCGCAGCTTGGAATCGCAGGTGACCGCCCTTTCGGCGCATCTTTCGAAGCCGAGCATGCCGCTGCCCGACTTCGAGGACATCAGCCCGCGCCTCAACGAGATCGAGAGGTCGTTGGCCGGCACGCGCGATTCCATCCTCAGCGTCGCGCGCGAAGCGGCGGAGAACGCCGTCCGCTCGCTGGCCGAATCGGGCTCCAGCAGCGCTGCTGCCAACGCGGCCGCCGTGGGCGGGCTCGCGCAGGACCTGAAGACGCTGGAAGCGCTCACCCGCCGTTCCGACGAGCGCAATTCACGGACCTTCGAGGCAATCCACGACACGCTGCTCAAGATCGTCGACCGGCTGGGCTCCCTGGAAGCCGGAGAGCCAAGCGAAGCGGTCAGCGAACTCGTCGATCCGCAGCCCGGCGCCAAGCGGGCCGCTCGCGCTGGCAAGATCGCCGTCCAGGACGCGCCGTCGATGGATATCGACCAGCCGCTGCCGCTGGCCGGAGACATTGACGATCTCGACACGCGCGCCACCTCGATCCTGCGCAACGAACCTGTTACGCGAAGCGAACCTGCTGCGCGCGGCGAACCTGGCCCGCGCACGCCCGCCGAGGCGGCGGCGGCGGCCGCCATGGCCGCGCTCGGATCGGACGCGATTGGCGAGAAGGCCGAGAAGACCGGTCGCAAGAAGTCGATGTTCAGCGGCCTGGCGCGTGCCTTCAGGGGCAAGAAGGACGAGGGTACGCCACCGCTTGCCGGCTCGGCGTCTGCCGGCGACGTTCCGACCGTAGACATCGACGAACCGCTCGATCCCAAAGCGGCCAACCGGCCGCTGGAGCCGGGCTCCGGCGCGCCGGACCTCAACGCCATCATGAAGCGTGTGCGCGACGAACGCGGCGGCCAGCCGGCCAAGCGCAGCGAAACCGACACCGCCAAATCCGATTTCATCGCCGCTGCCCGCCGCGCGGCGCAGGCAGCCGCCGCGGAGGCCGACGCGCTGAAGCGACAGTCGACGATGACCGGCCCGGTGAAGGCGCTCAGAATCGGCGACCTGCTCAAGGCGCGGCGCAAGCCGATCCTGATGGCCGCCGCCGCGGTCATGATGGCGCTGGCCGGGCTGCAGCTCGGCAAGGCCTTCTTCTCCGATCCGGCGCCGGTCGCCAGCAACAATGTCGCGCCGACCGTCTCCACACAAACGGTCGATACCGCGTCGCTCAATGCCACCAGCCAGCCGAAGGCCGACGCGGACGCAGCAAAGCCTCGGAGCGCACCGGAGCGTGTCGTCAGGCAGGCCGAGCCGTCGAAGGACGATCCAACGCCGAAGGCCGCCGCTCAGCCATCCGGACCCGAGATGCCAGCGGCCGCGGCGCCAGCCGAACCGGCTCCTGGTCCGGCGGCGCTCTCTGCGCCGATACCGTTGGCGCCTGCGACGCCGTCCGAGCCGGTCGTCCCGGCCGTGAACGCACCCGCCATGGAAACGAACGCAGATGCACAGCCGATGACCAGCGCGCCAACGACCGGTATCCCGGCGGCCGGCGCGCCGGCGGCAAGCACGTCAGTGCCCGGTGCTCCGGCAGCCGGCGCTTCTTCGGCCAGCGCGCCGGCTGGCACGGCCGCGGAGACGACGGGCACGGTCCCGCCGGCCGACAGCCAGACGGCAATTTCGGCCGCCAGGATCGACACCCCGACCGAGATCGGCCCGGCGGCGCTGCGCGACGCGGCAGCAGGCGGCGACGCCAAGGCGCTGTTCGAGATCGGCTCGCGCTATGCGGAATCGCGCGGCGTGAAGGAAGACATGGCGGCGGCCGCCAAATGGTACGAGAAAGCCGCCGAACTGGGCTTCGCGCCGGCCGAATACCGCATCGGCAATTTATACGAGAAGGGCATCGGCGTCGCGCGCGACATCCAGAAGGCCAAGACCTACTACCAGCTCGCGGCGGAACAGGGCAACGCCAGCGCCATGCACAATCTGGCGGTGCTGTTCGCCATGGCGGCGGACGGCGTGACCGACAATGAATCGGCGGCGCACTGGTTCCAGGAGGCGGCCGACCTCGGCGTCAAGGACAGCCAGTTCAATCTCGGCATCCTTTCGGCCAAGGGCGTCGGCATGAAGCAGAACCTAGAAGAATCCTACAAGTGGTTCGCCCTGGTCGCCAAGACCGGTGACAAGGACGCCGCGTCCAAGCGCGACGAGATCGCCAATGCGTTGAGACCCGAGCAGCTCGAACGGGCCCGCGCCGCGACGGAACTGTGGAAGGCAAAGCCGCTCAACGCGGCCACCAACTCGGCCGACATTCCGGAATCCTGGCAGGACAGCACGCCGCAGACCACCGCCGGCATCGACATGAAGAAGGCGGTGAAGAACATACAGCTTATCCTCAACAAGAACGGCTATGATGCCGGCGGCGCGGACGGCGTGATGGGCGGCAAGACCAAGAACGCCATCATGGCTTTCCAGACCGACAACAAGATGAAACCGACCGGTGAGATCGACGCGCCGCTCGTCAAGGCGCTGCTGGCGCGCAAATAACGGCAGGCGCGTCGCTTCCGCGACGGCTTGCCACAGATTTGCCTGTTAACTGATTGAGATGGTTTTTTGTTTCGACGCGATGGCGAGGGTCAACCCCGCCGTTGCGTCGGCGCAAGAAAAAATTGGCTTTTCGGTGCGAAACTGCTGGGGACGGCGGCATGCGCCGATTGGCAAACTGATCGAGACAGACGGGTGGGCATCTATCTCCCGATCGCGGAAATTTCCGTCAACGTCTTCGTGCTGCTGGCGATGGGCGCGGCGGTGGGTTTCCTGTCGGGCATGTTCGGGGTTGGCGGCGGCTTCCTCATCACGCCGCTGTTGATCTTCTATAACATCCCGCCGGCGATCGCGGTGGCCACCGGCGCCAACCAGGTCATCGCCTCCTCCTTCTCCGGCGCGCTTTCGCATATGAAGCGAGGCACGCTCGACTTCAAGCTCGGCGGCGTGCTGCTTGCCGGCGGCATCGTCGGCTCGACCGCCGGCATCTATGTCTTCGCGCTGCTGCGCCGGCTCGGCCAGTTGGACCTGTTCATCTCGCTGCTCTATGTCGCGCTGCTCGGCACCGTCGGCGGGCTGATGCTGGTCGAGAGCGTCAACGCGCTGCGCGCCACCCGCAGCGGTGCGGCACCGGTGCTGAAGAAGTCGGGGCAGCACAACTGGATCCACCGGCTGCCGTTCAAGATGCGCTTCCGCGCCTCGAAGCTGTTCGTCAGCGTCATCCCGGTGCTTGGGCTCGGCGCGGCGATCGGCTTCCTGTCCTCGATCATGGGCGTCGGCGGCGGCTTCATCATGGTGCCGGCGCTGATCTACCTGCTCAAAGTCCCTACCAACGTCGTCATCGGCACCTCGCTGTTCCAGATCATCTTCACCTCGGCCTATACCACGCTGGTGCATTCCACCACCAACCAGACGGTCGACGTGATCCTCGCCTTCCTCTTGATGGCGGGCGGCGTCGCCGGCGCTCAGTATGGCGCCAAGGCGGGCCAGAGGTTGCGCGGCGAGCAACTGCGGGCCCTGCTTGCGCTGCTGGTGCTGGCGGTTGCCATCCGCCTGGCCATCGACCTCTTCGCGACGCCGCCCAATCCCTACTCGCTCTCCGCCGCGGGCTTGAGCTGATGGCGGGATCGAGAGCGTTAGCAGCAACCGTTTCGCTTCTGCTGTTCCTCGCCCTGCCGCCGGCGACGGCGCAAACGCCGCCGCCCGCCGAGGGCATCCAGATCGGCCTGTCGACCGACGCGATCTCCATCACCGCCGGCTTCTCGGGCGCCGATCTCACCATCTTCGGGTCGCTGGAAAACCCCGACCCGCTGGTGTCGCGGCAGGGGCGCTACGATGTCATCGTCGTGCTCGAAGGGCCGCCACGGCCGGTGGTCGTGCGCCGCAAGGACAGGGTGCTCGGCGTCTGGATCAACCTGGAATCGGAGACGTTCGAGAACGTGCCGGTGTCCTATTCGGTCGCCACGACGCGACCCTTGCAGGACATCGCCGACCCGACCAAGTACAAGCAGCTCTCGCTAGGCTCCCAGAACCTCTATATGAAGCCCGCCGACGAGACCGAGAGCCCGGCGACGATCGAGGAATTCACCGCGGCGTTGCGCGAGCGCAAGACTGCGACCGGCCTCTACAGCGAGAATGTCGGCGGCGTGCAGTTCCTGTCGCAAAGCCTGTTCCGCGCCACCGTGCGTCTGGCGCCCAACATTCCGGTCGGCACGCACAAGGCGCGCGCCTTCCTGTTCAAGAGCGGCATGTTCGTGAAGGAAAGCTCCGCCCAGCTCGAAATCCGCAAATCCGGTTTCGAACAGTCGGTCTTCCGCGTCGCGCATGACTATTCCTTCCTCTATGGCGTCTTCGCCGTGTCGCTTGCCATGCTGACCGGCTGGCTCGGACGCATCGTCTTCCGCAAAGATTGACCTCACGGGAAATGGGAAGACCCATTCCCGTGAAAAGAGGGGTTCCCCTTTTCCCCGTCATGCGATAAACCGCCGCCTCCCAGCCCAGGGGGTAACCACACAATTCGGCAGAGCGGTCCGGCCATCCGGATGACGGCGCGTCTTTTCGACGCCGGCAATGCGCTGCGATGAACCAATGACAGGAGGCTGCGATGCAATCAGCATTCGGCGGCATCGATTTCGGCACGTCCAATTCCACGGTGGGCGTGATCCGAAACGGCCGCGCACGACTGGTGGCGCTCGAGGGCGAACAGCCCACCCTGCCGAGCGCCGTCTTCTTCAACTTCGAGGACGGCCATACCTATTTCGGCCGCCGCGCGATCACCGACTACACCGACAGTGTCGAGGGCCGGCTGATGCGCTCGCTGAAAAGCGTTCTCGGCAGCTCGCTCGCCAACGAGAAGACGCGCATCAAGGCGCGGCTGATCGGCTTCACCGACATCATCGGCTTCTTCATCAGCCATTTGAAGAAGCGGCTTGAGGAGGATGCCGGCGGCCCGGTCGAACGCGTCGTGCTCGGCCGCCCCGTGCAATTCGTCGACGACGATGCCGAGGCCGACGCGAAAGCGCAGGGAGAGCTCGAGAAGGCGGCGCGCGCGCAAGGCTTCAAGCACATAGCCTTCCAGTTCGAGCCGATCGCGGCCGCGCTGGACTACGAGCAGAACGTCGCCCGCGAAGAGCTGGCGCTGATCGTCGACATGGGCGGCGGCACCTCCGACTTCTCGGTCGTGCGCGTCTCACCGGAGCGCGCCCGCTCGGACGACCGCAAGGGCGACATCCTCGCCAATCGCGGCATCCATATCGGCGGCACGGATTTCGACCGGCTGCTCAGCATCGCCCATATCATGCCCGAGCTCGGCTATCTGACGCCGACCAAGGACGGCAAGCGCAATCTGCCGGCGAGCTATTTCATCGACCTCGCGACCTGGCAGCGCATCAACCTGGTCTATACCGCCAAGGCGATGTCCGACCTGAAGCAGATTCGCTTCGAGGCGGAGCGCGCCGACCTGGTCGACCGCTTCATCCACATCGTCGAGCATCGTTACGGGCATGCGATGGCCGGCCTGGTCGAACGGGCCAAAATCGCGCTGACCGACCACCCCTCGGCGGAGGTGAAGGTGTCGCTGCCCGGCGCGCGCTTCGCGGCCGAGATCACGCGTATCGGTCTGGAGGAGACGATCGGCGGCGACATCGATCGGGTGACCGCGACGGTCAGGCAGACGATCGCCGACGCCGGCGTCCCCGCCTCCGCCATCACCGCCGTGTTCCTCACCGGCGGCTCGACGGCAATCCCGCTGGCAAAGCGGCGGATCCTTTCGCTGGTGCCGCAGGCCTCCGTCATCGAAGGCGATATGTTCGGCTCGGTCGGGCTCGGCCTGGCGCTGGACGCGCAGCGGAAGTTTGCTTGAGCGGCAGTATTGCGAAGGATGGTGCGAGCGTTGTCGGATCGCACACATTGGAGATGGCAGAACCGCCCCTCGCATCGTCATCCTGGGGCGGAGCAAGGAGCGAAGCGACGCGCGCAGACCCCGGGATCCATGCCATTACTTGTGAGCGTTGCAGCGGTGCAGAACGACCTCTGTCTGCGTCGCCTTTACTCCTCGCGCGAGGTCACGGCATGACGAGGCGCTGGGACGCTGCGGCCAATCCCGAACGTCTGCGATGGTTACCTCCATGTCGGGAGCCAGCAGTCCGATTGCAGCGGACGCTGTTTAGCCAACCTTCCCGCCCAAATGCGCCTTCAGCGCCATCTGGGCGAGGCTCGCCTGCCGGTCCCGGTGGGTGATCATAGCGAAGTCGCGCTTCGGCAATTCTACCGGCACAGACCTCAGGCTGCCCTCTGCAAGGGAGCGCGCGACCACGAGCTCCGAGATGATCGTAGCCCCCGCGCCGGCCTCCACCGCCTGACGAACGGCTTCGTTGCTGGGCAGGACCAGGAATATCTGCAGCTCCGCCGGCGAAACGCCTTCGCTGCGCGCGAAATCCTCCAGCGCCTCGCGCGTGCCCGACCCGCCTTCCCTGATGATCCAGCGCAATGCCCTGATGTCGAGGTTTCCCGCCGGGGTCGTCGGAATTTCGGGGTGCGAGCGCGCCACCACCAGCATCATGCGGTCCTCGTCGACCGTAGCGCGCCGCAGGATGTCGGATTCGGTACGGCCTTCGACCAGGCCGAAATCGGCCCGGCCGTCCAGCACGTTGGTCTCGACCTGCCTTGTGTTGCCGATGGTGACGCTGAGGCGCACCGCCGGATAGGCTTCGTGGAACGCGGCCAGGCGCCTCGGCAGCCAGTAGCTGGCGATGGTCTGGCTCGCCGATATCGACAGGCTGCCGGCGATGGTTTGCGAGACGTGTTCCAGCACGTTGTGGGCGGCGGCCGCGCGCTCAAGGACCGCCTTGGCCTCGGGCAGGAAGCGGTGGCCGGTCTGCGCGAGCTCGATGTTGCGCCCAACCCGGTTGAACAGGCGTACGCCATGCTGGCTTTCGAGCGCGCGGATGGCCGCCGAGGCGGCGGACTGCGAGATGCCGAGCAACTCGGCCGCTTTGGTCATGTGGCCATGCTCGGCGACGGCGACGAATATGCGCAGTTGATCGAGGGTCATGGCCAACTAAGAAGCAAAATCGATCGGAATTACAAGAGCCGCTTGTTAGACAGATCAATCGCTTTGTTCTAATTTTTTGCCCGGGCTTGGAAAAAATTGGCTGCTCTGACGCCAAGGTTGGAAATGATCGGGCGCTTCAAATCCCTTTTCGCGCATTGGAGTCGTCGGCTGAGACGGCAGTTGGCCGGCGAGCGCTATCATCCCGAGCTGCACTATATGCGCGGACCGGGGCCGAAGACGAAGGCCAAGTTGGCGAGTAACAAGAGCATCCGCGGATCATGAGCAGCGGCGCGCCACGCGGCGCCAACTCCGCGCCCTCCCAGCAGCCGCTGTCCGACACGCGCGCGCCGAAGGAGGGCGATGGCGTTGACACCTCGCCGAGCGTCTCCGACCGCATCGCCAAGACCACCTGCTACATGTGCGCCTGCCGCTGCGGCATCGACGTCCATATCAAGGACGGCAAGGTGCGCTACATCAACGGCAACAAGGACCACCCGGTGAACCGCGGCGTGATCTGCGGCAAGGGCAGCGCCGGCATCATGCAGCACTATAGCCCGGCGCGGCTGAGGAAGCCGTTGCTGCGCACCGGCCCGCGCGGCTCCGGCGAGTTCCGCGAGATCGAATGGGACGAGGCGTTTGCCATCGCCACCGAACGGCTGTCGGCGATCCGCCGCGCCGATCCGAAAAAGCTCGCCTTCTTCACTGGGCGCGACCAGTCGCAATCGCTGACGGGTTGGTGGGCAAGCCAGTTCGGCACGCCGAATTTCGCCGCCCATGGCGGCTTCTGCTCGGTCAATATGGCGGCCGGCGGCCTCTACACGATCGGCGGCTCGTTCTGGGAGTTCGGCGAGCCCGATTGGGATAATACGAAGTACTTCATGCTGTTCGGCGTCGCCGAGGACCATGATTCCAACCCGATCAAGATCGGCCTCGGCAAGCTCAAGGCGCGCGGCGCCAAGGTGGTGTCGATCAATCCGTGCCGCACCGGCTACAACGCCATCGCCGACGATTGGATCGGCATCCGCCCGGGCACGGACGGATTGTTCGTGCTGGCGCTTGTCCATGAATTGCTCAAGGCCGGCCGCGTCGATCTCGACTATCTGCTGCGCTACACCAACGCGCCGGTGCTGGTCGTGCAGGAGCCCGGGTCCGCCGATGACGGACTGTTCATGCGCGACGACGCCGGCAAGCTGCTGGCTTGGGACAGGGTGTCGAAAGTTTCTGTCGACGCAGCCGACCCCGAAGCGAAGCCGACGCTGACCGGCAGCTACATCGTCAATGGCCGCCGCTGCATGCCGGTGTTCCAGCTCATCGCCGAGCGTTACCTGCATGACAGCTATTCGCCGGATGTTGTTGCGGGGCGCTGCGGGGTGGGCGCCGATACGATCCGCCGCATCGCGGCGGAACTGGCGCATGTCGCCTTCGAGCAGACGATAGAACTGCCGGTTGCGTGGACCGACTGGGCGGGCCGGCGGCACGAGACGATCAAGGGACGGCCCGTCTCGATGCATGCCATGCGCGGCATCTCGGCCCATTCCAACGGTTTCCACACCTGCCGCGCTATCCATCTGCTGCAGGTGCTGCTCGGCACCGTGGATGTGCCCGGCGGCTTCCGTTTCAAGCCGCCCTATCCGCGTTGCGCGCCTCCGGGCCCGAAGCCCGCCGGCAAAAGCGTCCGGCCAATGACGCCGCTCGAGGGCATGCCACTCGGCTTCGTCTCGGGGCCTGACGATCTGCTCGTCGACGATGCCGGCCGGCCGACCCGCATCGACAAGGCCTATTCCTGGGAGGCGCCTTTGGCGGCGCACGGCCTGATGCATAGCGTCATCCGCAATGCCTGGGCCGGCGATCCTTATCCGATCGACACACTGATGATGTACATGTCGAACATGGCGTGGAACTCCTCGATGAACACCGTCGAGACCATTGCCATGCTGACCGACAAGGATCCGTCGGGCGCCTACAAGATCCCCTTCATCATCTATTCCGACGCCTATTATTCCGAGACCGTGCCGTTCGCCGATCTGGTGCTGCCCGACACCACCTATCTCGAGCGGCATGACTGCATCAGCCTGCTCGACCGGCCGATCAGCCATGCCGACGGGCCGGGCGACGCCATCCGCCATCCGGTGGTGCAGCCGGACCGCGACGTGCGGCCGTTCCAGTCGGTGCTGATCGAGCTAGGCGCGCGGCTCAGACTGCCCGGCTTCGTCACCGATGACGGCTCGGCGAAGTACCGCGACTATGCCGACTACATCGTCAACCACGAGCGCGCGCCCGGCGTCGGCCCGCTCGCCGGGTGGCGCGGCAAAAACGGCGGCGCGATCGGCAAGGGCGAGGTCAATCCGGACCAGTTGCAGCGCTACATCGACAATGGCGGCTTCTGGCACCACGATTTTTCCAACGACCAGCGCTACTACAAGATGGGCAATCGCGCCTATCTCGACTTTGCGGTGCAGATGGGATTCATCCCCAAGGCCGAACGAACCGTCTTCCAGCTTTACTCCGAGCCGATGCAGCGCTTTCGCCTCGCCGCACGCGGCCATGGACAGCCGCAGCCGCCGGAGGCCGAGCGCGGCCGCATCGAAGCCTATATGGATCCGCTGCCCTTCTGGTACGCGCCCTTCGAGGAAGAGAGCATCGACCTCCAAAAATATCCGCTGCATGCGCTGACGCAGCGGCCGATGCACATGTACCATTCCTGGGGTTCGCAGAATGCGTGGCTGCGGCAGATCACAAACCAGAACCGGCTGTTCGTGCACAACGAAACGGCCGGTAAGCTCGGCCTTGCCGACGACGACTGGGTGTGGATCGAAAGCGTCAACGGCAAGGTGAAGGGGCAGATCAAGCTGATCGACGGCGTGAACCCGGACACGGTGTGGACCTGGAACGCCATCGGCAAGCGGCGCGGCAGCTGGGGCCTGAAGGACGATGCCGCAGAGAGCAATCGCGGCTTCCTGCTCAACCACATCATCGGGGACCAGACGGCAGCCGACGCCAACGGCAAGCGTTATTCGAATTCCGATCCGGTCACGGGACAGGCGGCGTGGTTCGACATGCGTGTGCGCCTCGTCAAATGCGCACCCGAGGAAGCCGGCTTCAGCGAGCCGCAATTCGAGCGCTTCCGGCAGCCGCCGAATGTCGAGACGCCGCCCGACGTGCTTCGCTTCGGCGCGGCGTTTCGCATGAAGAGGGAAGCCGCCGAATGACCTGCCTTCCCGCTCAAACCGAGAAGAAACTCGGCCTCGTCATCGACCTCGACACTTGCGTCGGCTGCCAGGCCTGCGTCACCGCATGCAAGGAGTGGAACACCGGCGGCCATATGGCGCCGCTGACCGACACCGACCCTTATGGCGGGCATGTCGACGGCGTCTGGTTCAACCGCGTGCACACTTACGAGCACACGACCGAAATGGGCGGCCGCACGGTGAATTTCCCGCGCTCCTGCCTGCACTGCGGGCAGCCCGCCTGCGTCACGGTCTGCCCGACCGGCGCCTCCTACAAGCGCGCCTCGGACGGCATCGTGCTGGTCGACGAGGACAAATGCATCGGCTGCAAGCTGTGCAGTTGGGCTTGCCCCTATGGCGCGCGCGAGTTCGACACCGATGTCGGCGTGATGAAGAAATGCACGCTCTGCGTTGATCGCATCTACAACGATAATCTGGCCGAGGAAGATCGCGTGCCGGCCTGCGTGGCCGCCTGCCCGACCAGCGCCCGGCATTTTGGTGATCTTGGCGATCCGGCCTCGGCCATCTCGCGGCTGGTGGAGGAGCGCGGCGGCGTCGACCTGATGCCCGAGCTTGGCTACAAGCCGACCAACAAATATCTGCCGCCGCGCGCCCGAAGCCAACGCGCGGCGAAGGTCGATGTGCCGGCGCTGGAGCCGATCCGGGCGGAGGGCGGTTTCCTCGGCTGGATCGATCGCATGCTTTCGAATTAGCTTCGCCCCATCATGCATCCCGCTTTCTCGGTCGTCTTCTTCACCACCGCCACCGGCGCCGGCTACGGCCTGCTGGCGCTGCTCGGCGTGCTTGGCGGGCTCGGATTCATCCGGCCTGACCTCTGGCTTGGCCTTGTCGGCATCGCGCTTGCGCTAGGCCTGATCGTCGTCGGCCTGCTCTCCTCCACGGGCCATCTCGGCCGACCCGAGCGCGCCTGGCGCGCCTTCTCGCAGTGGCGCAGTTCCTGGCTGTCGCGCGAAGGGGTGGCGTCGGCCGCGACCTTTATCCCGGCCGGGCTGTTCGGCATCGGCTGGGTGTTCTTCGGCCGAAGCGGCGGCTGGGTTGAGGTTGCTGGCCTGCTGACTTCAGCCGGCGCGATCACCACGGTCGGTACGACGGGCATGATCTACGCCTCGCTGAAGCCGGTCGCGCAGTGGCACAGTCCCTATACGCTGCCGGCCTATCTCATCTTCGCGGGCATGACAGGCGGCGTGCTGCTCAACGCCCTTCTACAGGGTTTCGCCATGGATTCGACGGCGGTGCTGACCGGCGCGCTGCTTGCCACGCTCGCCGGCTGGGCATTGAAGCTCGCGACCTGGCGCTACAACGACCGGCTGAAAATCCCGACCACGGCCAACACGGCGACGGGGCTGGCTGGCGGCACGGTGCGGTCGATCGAATGGCCGCACACCGAAGAAAACTACCTGCTCAAGGAGATGGGTTTCCGCATCGCGCGCAAGCACAGCGCCAAGCTGAGGCGGATCACGCAAGCGCTGGCCTTCGCCGTGCCGGCCATCTTGCTCGTTATCGCCCTCGTGTCACCGCGGCCAGTCGCGGCCATTGCGTCGGTCCTCGCCGCCATTTGCCAACTTGTCGGCATGCTGGTCGAACGCTGGCTGTTCTTCGCAGAGGCGAAGCACACGGTCACGCTCTACTATGGCAGATAGAGCGGCTTTCAGCCGAGCCGCAGCATCGAGCCGGAGATCGCAAAGATGCGCTCGGCGCCGAGCATATAGGCAACGAGCGTTTCCAGGCGGAACAGGCCGGCATAGGCGCGGTCGAGCACGTTGAGCGAGCCGGTATAGGCGCCGAAGGCCGGCATGATCATGCGGCCGCCGTCGCCGGCAAAGCAGCGCCGCCTGACCGAGCGGCCGCGCTGCACGATGCGGGCGCAAGGATGAAGATGGCCGGCGATCTCGCCTTCCACCCGCAGCTTCGAGGGCTCGTGGCGAAAGAGCAGCGAGCCGATGGCGAGTTCCCTCACCGTCTCGCCCGGTAGGTCGGCAGGCGCATCCGGATCGTGGTTGCCGGCGACCCAGAACCAGTCGCGGCCGGCCATCATCGCTTCCAGCCGCTCGCGGAAGCTCAGATGCATGCGCTCGGCGCCGCCGCCGTCGTGAAAGGAGTCGCCGAGGCTGACGACGATCCGCGGCTGATAGTCGGCGATCACCGCCTGCAGTTGGAGCAGGGTGGCGCCCGTATCGTAGGGCGGGATCAGCGCGCCGCGTTTGGCGAAGGACGAGCCCTTTTCGAGATGCAGGTCGGAGACCGCGAGCAGCCTCAGATCGGGGAAATAGAGCACGCCGCGCCGGTCGCAAACCGCGCGCTCGCCGGCGATGCCGACAAGGTCGGCCTCGGCGATCAGCGTTGCGCGCGACAGCGAAAAATTCATCCCCTCTTGGCCCTCTCTCAGCCCGTCACGCTCGGCCGCCCATGGCTTCCTCGACCAGATCGGCGGCTTCCATCAACAGCGTGTCGTTGGCGCCGCCATTAACCGATTCCTTGCCGATCTCCAGCATCACCGGCACCGCCAGCGGCGAGATCCGGTCGAGATGCTTATGCATGATTCGACCGCGCACACGCGAGAGCATCTCCCCAAGTCTGCTGACATCGAGCAATCCGGCCGAAGCGTCGGTGCGCGTCGCCTGCAGCAAGATATGGTCCGGCTCGTGGCTGCGCAGCACGTCGTAGATGAGGTCCGCCGAGACCGTCACCTGGCGCCCGCTCTTTTCCTGGCCGGGATAGCGTTTCTCGATCAAGCCGGCGATGACCGCGCAGGTGCGGAAAGTGCGCTTCAGCATCCAGCTGTCGTTCAGCCAGGCCTCCAGATCGTCGCCCAGCATGTCCTCGTCGAAAAGCGCGGCCAGCGACGGCTTCTTCGCCTTGAACAGCGCCGCCATGTCGTCCAGCGCCCAGACGGCAAGCGAATAGTCGGTGGCGACGAAGCCGAGCGGCCTCGCATGCGCGCGCTCCAGTCGACGCGTGAGCAGCATGCCGAGCGTCTGGTGCGCCAGTCGGCCCTCGAAAGGATAGGCGACCATGTAATGGCGGTTGCCGCGCGGAAAGGTCTCGACCAGAAGGTCGCCGCGCTTCGGCAGCACCGACTTCTCCTTCTGCAGCCGCAGCCAGTCCGCGACCTGCTCGGGCAAGGCTTTCCAGCGGTCGCTGTCGGCCAGCATGCCGCGCACCTGCTCGGCAAGATAGGTCGACAGCGGGAACTTGCCGCCGGCATAGGACGGCACGATGATGTTGGCGCCGGCTCCGTTGGAGACGACGCATTCGTTCTCGCGAATGCCCTCGAAGCGCAGCACCTTTCCGGCGAACAGGAAATTGTCGCCGGGCCGCAGCGTCTCGGCGAAATACTCCTCGATCTTGCCGAGCACCGGCCCGCCGCGACCGGCCATGCCGCGGCCCTGCCGGACATAGCGGATATTGAGCTCCGGCATCTCGACGATGGTGCCGACATTCAGCCGGTATTGCTGAGCGACGCTCGGGTGCGAGATGCGCCAGAGCCCGTCCTTGTTCCTGCGGATGCGGGCATAGCGCTCATAGTTTTTCAGCGCGTAGCCGCCGGTGGCGACGAAGTCGATGACGCGGTCGAAGGTCTCGCGCTCAAGCGCTGCGTAAGGCGCGGCGCCGCGTACTTCCTCGAACAGATGGTCGGCGTCGAACGGGCCGCCGCAGGCGACGCCCAGCACATGCTGCGACAGCACGTCGAGCGCGCCCTTGACCAATGGCGGGGTATCCTGCGCGCCGAGATAATTGGCGTCGAGCGCGGCGCGGCATTCCAGCACCTCGAAACGGTTGGCCGGGATAAGGATCGCCTTCGATGGCTCATCCATGCGGTGGTTGGCGCGGCCGATGCGCTGCGCCAGCCGGCTGGCGCCTTTCGGCGCGCCGACATGCACGACCAGATCGACATCGCCCCAGTCGATGCCGAGGTCGAGGGTGGAGGTGGCGACGATGGCGCGCAGCGCATTGTCGGCCATCGCCTTCTCGACGCGGCGGCGCTGGCCGACATCGAGCGAACCGTGATGCAACGCTATCGGAAGAGAATCCTCGTTCGCCCGCCAAAGCTCCTGGAACAAAAGCTCAGCCTGGCTGCGCGTGTTGACGAAGAGCAGCGTCGTGCGATGCTCTTTGATCGCCTCGTAGATTTCGGGGATGGCATAGCGGGCCGAGTGCCCCGACCACGGCACGCGCTCGCGCGAGTCGAGGATGGAGATGTCGGGCTTGGCGCCGCCAGCGACCGTGATCAGCCCGGCCATGTCGCCTGCAGGATTTTGGCCAACCAGCCAGCGCCGCAATTCGTCCGGCTCGGCGACCGTCGCCGACAGGCCGATGGTCTGCAGCTTGGGAACGAAGCTGCGCAATCGGGCCAGGCCCAGCGCCAAAAGGTGCCCGCGCTTGGAGGTGACGAGCGAATGCAGCTCGTCGAGAACGACGTAGCGCAAGTCTTCGAAGAAGCGCTTGGCGTCGTTCGAGGCGATCAGCAAGGCGAGCTGCTCGGGCGTGGTGAGCAGGATGTCGGGCGGCACGAGCTTCTGCCGCTGGCGCTTGTGCGAGGGCGTGTCGCCGGTGCGCGTCTCGATCGTGACGGGCAGCCCGATCTCATCGACCGGTTTGCCGAGATTGCGCTCGATGTCGACGGCTAAAGCCTTGAGCGGCGAGATGTAGAGCGTGTGGATACCGCGATGCGACTCGCCAGGCTTGCGGCGCGGGCGTTTGGCGAGCTCGGTGAGCGAAGGCAGGAAGCCGGCCAGCGTCTTGCCGGCGCCTGTCGGCGCGATCAGCAGTACCGATTGCCCGGCTTCAGCCTTGGCCAGCAGCTCGAGTTGGTGAACGCGCGGCGACCAACCCTTTGCGGCGAACCACTTGACGAATGGCTCGGGCAGCAGGACGGCGGCATTCTGTTCGGCGAGGCGCGGCTGCTCTGTCACGCGCCAGAGGTAGCGCGACGCAGCGCGCTCGCCAAGAAGAATCGGAACAAAAGGGGATCAAGGCGCGCTTTTCCTTCTCCCCTTGTGGGAGAAGGTGGATTGTCGCGAAGCTGCAAGACGGATGAGGGGTGTTCCAGCGGAGTGGGACGTCGGCATTCCCTGGAACACCCCTCATCCGTCGCCTTCGGCGACACCTTCTCCCACAAGGGGCCCACAAGGGGAGAAGGGAAAGGCTGGCGCTACGGCCTGCGAAACCCCGTGGGGCCGCCATAAAGATAGCCGATGCGCTCGACCGCTTCCTTCAGCCCCTCGCGCGAGACCAGCATGGTGTGGCCGTTGGCGTGGATCATGTCCTTCGCGTCCGTCATGATCGCGACGTGGCCTTTCCAGAAGACGAGGTCGCCGCGCTGGAGCCCGGAGAAGTCGGGGCCTGGTTCGAGCGGCGTGCCGATCGATGCCGCCTGCATGTCGGAATCGCGCAGCACATCCTTGCCGGTCATGCGCATCGCCAGCTGCACGAGGCCGGAACAGTCGATGCCGAAGCCGGAAACACCGCCCCAGAGATAGGGCGTGCCGAGGAAGCTTTCCGCCACCGTGACATAGTCGTCTGCCAGCTCCGCGATCGGTCTGAGATGGCCCGCGATGATCGCCTGGCCGGAAGGCAGCAGCGCGTAATGCGTGCGGCGCGTTTCGGCCGAGCCCGCCACCGTCACCGTCGAGCCCATCGACAGTTGTCCGTCGATCGGAAAGCGCAGGTCGGGGCCTGGATAGAGAAAGGTGCGGGGTACGCACACGATATGGGTCGGGGTTTGCTCACGCGGACCAACCACGTTGTCGGCGACATAGCCGACATAGCCGTCACGCTCGGCCTGCACCCAGGCCCAGCCTTCCGCGTCCTCGAAGACAAGCACATCGTCGCCGAACAGCGCCTGCGTGTTGACGCCGGCATCGGGGCGCGGCGCCTTGCGCAGGTCGGCGATGGCGGCCGTGATCCGCGCCGGGCGGCCGGCGACGAAGCGGTCGGCAGCGACTTCGCCTTTCAGCCTGGCATCGGCAAGGTCGGAACGGAAGGCGTGAAGGCGGGCATCCCTGGCGGTCAAATCGGCAATCCAGTCAACTTTGGTGATCGGTCAAATGGGCAGTTCTTGCGCTTTGGCGACGATACCATCGCCGAAGCGCTCGACAAAGAGCGCGCCTTCGACCGTGCGCCGGATCAGCACATTGCGCTTGTCGGCCTCGTCGCGGTGGCGCGAGACCAGCTTCAGCGCGCCCATCGTGTCGAGCGCCCTGGTGATGACCGGCTTGGTGACGTTGAGTCTGGCGGCCAGGCCGCGCACCGTGTGCGGCGGTGGATCGAGGTAAATGGTGAGCAGGATCGCCGTCTGGCGCATGGTGAGATCGGGCGCGCCGTCGCGCACCTGCGACAGCAACACCTGCTGCCACAGTCGCAAGGCCTGGCTCGGGCGCATCGAAATCGACATCCGCCCAGCATGACGGCAAATTGTTTCGCGTCCGTTTCAGTCCAGGCGTTTTGCCGGCTTTTTCGGCAAGTACCTGTTCTTACGCAATTCCGGACGGAAAACCGCTGCGCACTTTCCCTGGAATTGCTTATCCAAACCGTGTCGCGATGATGCGCTCCAGCGCGCGAATGCCTTGCGCTTCGCCGCCCGTCAGTCCGTGCGGACGATCGGCGGGGTTCCAGGCAAAAATGTCGAAATGCGCCCAGCCGGGCGTTTTTTCCACGAAACGCTTGAGGAAGAGAGCCGCGGTGATCGATCCGGCAAAGCCGTCCGTGGTGACGTTGTTGATGTCGGCGACCTTCGAGGAAAGCTTCGCATCGTAAGGACGCCACAGGGGCATGCGCCACAGCGGATCCTCGGCAGCAAGCGAAGCCGCCGCCAGATCGGACGCCAGCGCCTCGTCGCCGGTGTAGAAGGGTGGCAGGTCAGGGCCAAGCGCGACGCGCGCCGCTCCGGTCAGCGTCGCCATGTCGATCAGCAGGGACGGCTTCTCCTCGTCGGCGAGCGCCAGCGCGTCGGCCAGGACCAGCCGGCCTTCCGCATCGGTGTTGCCGATCTCGACCGTGATGCCCTTGCGGCTCCTCAGAACGTCGCCCGGCCGGAAGGCGTTGCCGGCGATCGAATTCTCGACCGCGGGGATCAGCACGCGCAGCCGGACATTCAGTTTCGCCGCCATGACCATGGAAGCGAGACCCAGCACGTTTGCGGCACCGCCCATATCCTTCTTCATCAACAACATGCCGGACGACGGCTTGATGTCGAGGCCGCCGGTATCGAAGCAGACGCCCTTGCCGACCAGCGTCACCTTCGGCGCATCGCCTGGTCCCCAACTCATGTCGATCAGCCGCGGCGCGCCGGCCGAGGCGCGGCCGACGGCATGGATCATCGGGAAATTCCGCGCCAGAAGATCGTCGCCCTTGACGACAGAGATGTCGGCGCCATGCGCGGCGGCCAAGGTCTGGACGGCCTCCTCCAGCTCACCCGGCCCCATGTCGCTGGTCGGCGTGTTGACGAGGTCGCGCGTCAGGAACACGCCGTCGGCGATGCGGCGGACATGTGCGGCGTCGGCGCCCGGCGGCAGCGCGAAGCGCAATGCCTTGCCGGGCTTCTTGCCGTAACGAGTGAAGACGTAGCCGCCGAGGACGAGCGCAAGCGCCGCAAGATCGGGCGCAGGCAGGTCCTGGGCAAGATACCATTCGCCCTCTGGCAGCGACCGCGCCAAGGCGCCGACGGCAAGCTGGCTCTCGCCGTCGCCGGTGCCGAACAGCGCGCCGGCGAGAGCGCCACCCTCACCGGGCAGGATCAACGTCCGGCCAGCCTCGCCGGAAAAGCCATTGGCTCGCGCCCAAGCGATGACGGACGGCGGAAGGCCCGCGCCGTCGAGACCGTCCTTTCCCAGCAGATAGACTGGCAGGGCGGCTTCCGGCTTCTGGTCAACGAGTTCGACAGGCATTCGATGGTCTCCGAATAGATAAAGCACGTCGCGCAGAAACGGATTTCAGGCGACGCGCTTTAAGCCTTTGTTTTGATGCACGTCGTTGTCCCAGAACCGCTGCACACTTCTGGGCGACCTGCAATGGCGAGTCAGCTTCTTAACGGTCCGTTAGGGTTAACAGAATATTTCTGCGGGAGGGAAGACGGCCAGCCAACGGCCGCACAGGATGGAGACCAGGTGCAAATGCCGATCAATGCGCCGAACGTGAAAAACAAGCGTCTGATGACCACGGCATTAGTGGTGGCGCTGGCGGCCGGCATCGCGGGCTGCAGCAGCACCAGCAAGTTCACCACCGGCTCCATTTCCCGCTCCGACGGCAGGCCGCTGGAAACGATGTCGGCCGGCGAATTGCACAGCGCTACGACCAGACTTGGTGAGTCCTACGCCAGGAACCCGAACGACAAACGCATCGCCACGAATTACGCGGCGGCGCTGCAGATGGATGGCGACGCCGACCAGTCGCTGGCAGTGATGCGCAAGCTCGCCATCGCCTACCCCAAGGACCGGGACGTGCTTGCCGCCTACGGCAAGGCGCTTGCCGCAAACGGGCAGTTCGAGCCGGCGCTCGATGCGGTACGCCGCGCGCAAACGCCGGAATATCCGGACTGGCGCCTGGTGTCGGCGGAAGCCGCCATCCTCGACCAGATGGGACAGCGGGACGAGGCGCGTCAGGATTACCGAAAGGCGCTCGACCTCAAGCCGAACGAACCTTCCATCCTCTCCAATCTCGGCATGTCCTACGTGCTCGAGGGCGATCTGCGCACAGCCGAAACCTATATGCGCTCGGCCGCGCAGCAGCCGAACGCCGACAGCCGCGTGCGGCAGAACCTGGCGCTGGTCGTCGGCCTGCAAGGCCGCTTCGACGAAGCCGAGAAGATTGCCTCGCAGGAGCTTTCGCCGGAACAGGCGCAGGCCAATATCGCTTATCTGCGCCAGATGCTGGCCCAGCAGAATGCCTGGAGCCAGCTCAAGGCTCAGGACAAGGACAAGGCGAAAGTCGCGACCAATTGACCGCGCTGCGCCGCGTCAAGCGCCGCGCCAGACAAGGAAAAGCCGCGCGGCGCCCGCCACGCGGCTTTGTCCTGACCTCGACAGGTCCGCCTATTGACCGCTGGAGCTGTGCTGGTCGCCGAAGATGCCGCGTTGGCTGACCTGGATGCCGGCCGGACCCAGGATGATGGCGAACAGAACCGGCAGGAAGAACAGGATCATCGGCACGGTGAGCTTCGGCGGCAGCGCGGCGGCCTTCTTCTCTGCAGCGTTCATGCGCATGTCGCGGCTTTCCGAGGCCAGCACGCGCAGCGCATGCGCCACAGGCGTGCCATAGCGTTCCGCCTGAACCAGGGCCTGGGATACCGACTTCACCGATTCCAGGCCGGTCCGGCTCGCCAGGTTCTCGTAGGCTACCTTGCGATCCTGCAGATAGGAGAGTTCGGCATTGGTGAGAACGAATTCCTCGGCGAGCGCCACGGACTGGGCGCCGATCTCGTCGGCGACCTTGCGAAGCGCCGCCTCCACTGACATGCCGGACTCCACGCAGATCAGCAACAGGTCGAGCGCGTCCGGCCATGCCAGTTGGATCGACTGCTTGCGCTTGGTCGCGCGGTTGTTGACGTAGAGGATCGGCGCATAGAAGCCGCCATAGGCGACAAGAACGCAGACGAACAGCTTGATGAAAGCCGGCTGCTGCGCCAGACCGCCGAGCAGGAACAGGTAGATCGCCGCAAGTGCAAATCCGATGAAGGGCAGGATCAGGCGGAAGAACAGGAAGCGCGTCAGCGGGTTCTGGCCGCGGAAGCCCGCCACCTTGAGCTTCTGCAGCGTGCCTTCGTCGGCAAGCGCGCGCTTGAGATCCAGTCGCTCGACGATGTTGCGCATGCCGATCGACTGCTCCTCGCGCAGCCCCTTGCGGCGGTCGGCCTCGTTGGCAAGACGCGCACGCTGCTTCGAGCGCAGCTCGTCGCGTTCGAGCGCCACGGTTTTCATGCGCGCCTTGAGCTGATCGCCGCCGAGCGCGGGCATGAGCGTGAAGACGGTCGCAAAAACCGCGATGCCGACCAGGAGCGCGATAAGGAATGAAGGATCGGTTAGCGTCTTGACGACCTGGTCTGTCATTGGATCCGCGTCCCTACACTTCGAAATTCATCATCTTGCGCATCACCACGATGCCGATCGACATCCACACGCCGGAACAGCCGAGGATCAGATTGCCGACACTGGTCGTGAACAGCGGCATGATGTAGTTCGGGCTCGAAAGATAGACGAGAAAGGCGACGACGAACGGCAAGGCGCCGATGATGACGGCGGACGCTTTCGCTTCCATCGACAGCGCCTGCACCTTGGCCTTCATCTTCTTGCGATCGCGCAGCACACGCGAAAGGTTGCCAAGCGCCTCGGAGAGATTGCCGCCTGCCTGCGACTGGATCTGGATGACGATGCCGAAGAAGCCGGCCTCGGTGCATGGCATGGTCTCGGACATGCGCAGCGTGGCATCCGGGATCGAAAGGCCCATCTGCTGGGAATCGACGATGCGGCGGAACTCGGAGCGGACCGGCTCCGGAGATTCGTTGGCGATCAGGCGGATCGCATCGTTCAGCGGCAGACCGGACTTCACCGCGCGCACAATGATGTCGAGTGCGTTCGGGAACTCCTCCAGGAAGGCCTTCACCCGGCGCGTGCGGCGAAACGAAACGAACCAGCGCGGCAGGCCGAATGCCCCGGCCAAGAGCGCGCCGGGCAGGACGAGCCACGGCGCACCGGCGAGATAGGCAAGCAAGGTCAGTGCGATGCCGCAGATCACCGAGTAGATGTAGAAGCGCTCGATAGGAACCGTCATGCCGGCCTGGCGGATCTGGGCCTTCAGCGGCGGCTTCTTGATGTTGCGGTCGCTGGTTTTCTGCTTCTCGTCGAGCTGCTTGAGCGAATCCTGAAGGGTCTTGCGCCGCCTGACCGCTTCCGCGGCCCGGTCGCGCGAAGCCTTCACCACCGACCGGTCGGTCTCTGCCGTCTTGATTGTTTCAAGCCGCTTGCCGGCCTGCTTTTCGTTGTCGATGCGGGTGAACAGGAAAGCATAGGCCATCGCGCCGGCGCTGAGGCCGGCAAGCACGACGAAAGCCAGAACCGTGGTGTCAATTCCGAACATCAACCTTGGCCCCTACGCCTCCAGATGCACTAGAGCGGTTCAGCTTTCGTAGAATCGCTGACCCGCTCTAACTATTTGTTTTGACGCAATTCCGGACGGAAAACCGCGACGCACTTTTCCTGGAATTGCTTTAGTCAGCACGTTTCTCCATGGCCTCGAGCGCATTGGCGAGACGCTGCTCCTCGCCGTAGTAGCGGGCACGATCCCAGAAATGCGGCCGGCCGATGCCGGTGGAGACATGTTCGCCGATCAGACGGCCGTTCGCGTCTTCGCCCTTGATGTTGTAGAGGACGAGATCCTGGGTGATGATGACGTCGCCTTCCATGCCGATCACCTCTGTGATGTGGGTGATGCGGCGCGAGCCGTCGCGCAGGCGAGCCGCCTGGATGATGACATCGACCGAGCCGACGACGATCTCGCGCACCGTTCTCTGCGGAAGCGAATAGCCGCCCATGGCGATCATCGATTCAATACGGTTCAAGCATTCGCGCGGACTGTTGGAGTGGATGGTTCCCATCGAACCGTCATGGCCGGTGTTCATCGCCTGCAGCAGGTCGAACACTTCCGGCCCGCGCACCTCGCCGACGATGATCCGTTCGGGCCGCATGCGCAGGCAGTTCTTGACGAGGTCGCGCATGGTCACCTCGCCCTCGCCTTCGAGATTGGGCGGCCTGGTTTCCAAACGAACCACGTGCGGCTGCTGCAGCTGCAACTCGGCCGAGTCCTCGCAGGTGATGACCCGTTCCTCGCGATCGATGTAGTTGGTCAGGCAGTTGAGCAGCGTCGTCTTGCCCGAGCCGGTGCCGCCCGAGATGACGACATTGCAACGGACGCGGCCGATGATCTTGAGGATCTCGGCGCCTTGTGGCGAGATGGCGCCGAACTTGACCAATTGGTCGAGCGTCAGCTTGTCCTTCTTGAACTTGCGGATGGTGAGCGCGGTGCCGTCGAGCGAGAGCGGCGGCGCGATCACATTGACGCGCGAGCCGTCGGGAAGGCGCGCGTCGCAGATCGGGCTCGATTCGTCGACGCGGCGGCCGACCTGACTGACGATGCGCTGGCAGATGTTGAGCAGCTGCTGGTTATCGCGGAAGCGGATGCTGGTCGGTTCGACCTTGCCGTTGACCTCGATGTAGACGTTCTTGGAGCCGTTGACCATGATGTCAGCGATGTCGTCGCGGGCGAGCAGCGGTTCCAGCGGTCCGTAGCCGAGCACGTCGTTGCAGATGTCCTCGAGCAGCTCTTCCTGCTCGGAGATCGACATCACGAAATTCTTGATCGCGATGATGTCGTTGACGATGTCGCGGATTTCCTCGCGCGCGCTTTCCGGATCGAGCTTGGCGAGCTGCGACAGGTCGATGGTGTCGATCAGCGCGGAAAACACCTGGCTCTTGGTGTCGTAGTAGGTTTCGCTGCGCTCGCGCTGGATCCTTCTCGGCGGCTCGGGCGCCATCGGCGGCGCCTCCACCGGACGGCGGGCCGGCGACGGGGCAGGCATGCCGGGCACCGACGCGGCCGACCGATCGAGAGCCATCGTCCCGGTCGGACCGGGAGCGGCGGGAGGAGGTGCTGGCGGACGGAATTCGGGAGCTACCCGGCTGCCGTCGTCTGTGCCTCGTTTACCAAACATGATCGACTACCCGATGCCGCTCTGCCAGCGTCACTTCTTGTTGCGCGAAAGCTTGCCGAGGATGGAGCCCAGGCCTGCCCTCTTCTTCGCCTTGATCTCGCTGCGCCCGGTCAGCACATGCGCGATTTCATTGATCGTGCCCACGATCGGACTCTTGGCGTCCATCTCGCCAAGCATGCGGCCGTTGTTGGCCGCGTTGCCGAACAGCAGCGGCTCGAAATTGATCACCGCCATCGGCGTGATGCCGAGCGGTTCGGAAAAATCCGATGCGGCGATCTCCGGCCGTTTCGGAACGCCTGCCTGGTTGATGATCAGCTTCGGCGGCGAGTCGTTCGGACGCAGCCGCTTCAGCATGTCCACCATATTCTTGGTGTTGCGAAGATTTGCCAGCTCGGGCGTGGCCGTGATGACGATCTCGTCGGCCTTGATCAGCGTGCTCTTCGTCCAACCGCTCCAGATATGCGGAACGTCGAGCACGAGCAAAGGTGCGCTGCGCTGCGCCGTTTCGATGACCTGGGAGAAAGCGTCCGGATCGAAATCGTAGACGCGCTCGAGCGTGGAGGGTGCCGCCAGCAGGGACAAATGCTCGGCGCACTGTGCGAGCAGGCGGTCGAGATAGACTTCGTCGACGCGCTCGGGCGAAAACACCGCCTCGGCGATACCCTGAGCGGGGTCCTGGTCGAAATTGATGTTGGCGGTGCCGAAGGCGAGGTCGAGATCGGCGACCACGACCTCCGATTTGAACAGTGACGATATCGCCCAGGCGACATTGTGGGCGATCGTCGAGGAGCCGACGCCGCCCTTGGCGCCGATGAAGGCGATGGAGCGGCCGATCGGATCGGACTCGGGATCGACGAAGATCGACGACACGACGCTGACAATGTCGGTCATCGATACAGGCGCGATGACATATTCGGAAATGCCGGAGCGGATAAGCTCACGGTAGAGGCCGACATCGTTGTAATGGCCGATGACCACGACCTTCGAGGAAGGATCGCAATACTCCGCGAGCTGAGTGAGCTGCTCGAGCAGCTGTTTCGGCTCACTGCGCGATTCCAGCATGATCAGGTTGGGTGTCGGCGCCGACTGGTAGAATTCGATCGCGGTGGCGATACCGCCCATATGGACCTTGAGATGGGCCTTGGCCATGCGGCGATCCTCGCCGGCACGCTCGATGGGATTGGCGACACCGTCGGTCTCGCAGAAGGCCTGGATCGAAATGCGCGGCACCGGGCGCAGCGCCTGCATGGCGGCGATGTCTTGTTGCGAGAGATCGCCGGTATCCGAGGGCGTGTCGTAGGCAAGATTGCTCATCGTCATGCTCTTTCCGCCATCCGGCGCGGCTCAGTACGTCACTTCCGAATTGCCGAGGAACTCGTCCGAAATGCCTCTGGCGCGATAGACGTCGATCACATTGCTGCGATTTTCGGCGTCGATGTCGGACTGCTTGCGCGGCCCCAGCAGATCGTTGGGATTGGCCATCTGGGCGGCAAGGTTGTTCTGATAGGAACAGCCGAAATCGGCGTAATGCTTGTTCTCCGACGTTTCCGTTAGGTCGTTCGGCCAACGCCCGCATTTGTCGGTCTGAGCTTGCACGGCGACGAAGGCGACGCGGACAGGCGCCGAGGCTTCAGGCACGGCCGACTGGTAAGACGTCATGACGATCCGGTTGCGCTTCACACCGGCAGCCATGGCAAGCCGGGCAAAGTCGCGGCTGGCCGCCTGGGCGGCAAGCTGGTTGGCAGATCCGACCGGAACCGCAATCGTCAGTGCCGGGGCAGCGCTCCTGTCGTAACCGTCGAGGAAGCCGAGCAGCGCGTCGCGTTGCGAACCGGTCATGCCGCGATCGCCGGCGCCGACCGGAAGGTCGATCTTCTGGTTCTTCTCGGCGATGACGATCGGATGATTGGTGCGGTAGTCGTCGGGAATGGAGCCCACCGTAATGCTGTCGCGATGGAAGTTGGCGCATCCGGCGAGCGATGCCGCAAGGGCGATCGCCAGGACAGGGGCCGCCCGACGGAAACGTCCGCGGCCAGATGTTGCCGCCGCGATCGTCATGGCCTTCGATGCTGACTGAGACATGTCCGCTTTCCCGCTCATTTGTAGATGAAGCCGACGACGCCGTGGTAACGGCCGGCCGGCCTGTCTGTCTGCATGGTGCCGTAGACGCGATTGACGCGGCCGAGGAACATGCCGGCGCCGTCGCTCGGCGGATTGAAATTGTCGTCGGGCTTGGCCAATTCATTGCGTGCCACCGGCCGCGCCAGATAGGGCGTGATGATGATGACGAGCTCGCTCTCGTTGCGCACGAAGTCGCGGCTGCGGAACAGAGTGCCGAGCACGGGAATTTTCGTTAGCCCCGGCAGACCATCTACCGCCTGTCTGATGTCGTCCCGGACGAGGCCGGCGATCATCATGGATCCGCCAGAGGGCAGTTCCACTGTGGTGTCAGCCAAGCGCTTGCGGAGTGACAATATATTCGTGTCGCCCAGCGCGAACGATCCTTCGGTTGTCGGCTCGGAAACTGATGTCCTGACCTTTAGGCTAATACGACCTGGCGACAATACCACGGGCTGGAACTCAAGACCGATGCCGTATTCGATCTTCTCGGCCGACCAAAGCCTGTCGGCGTTCTGATTGTCACTCGACTTTGCGTTCGAGACATTGCTCACCATGTTGTATTCGCCGCCGACTTTGAAGGTCGCCTTCTCGCCCGAGACGGCTGTCAATGTCGGCTCAGCCAGCGTTTTCATGACGCCCGACTGCTCCATTGCGTTGACATAACCCCGCAAAGTCGAAGTGGCGAAGTTGACGCCCGAGTCAGACAACGGTTTGCCCAGACCTGGATAGGTCTGACTGGTCGCGCTGAAAGAAATACCGTCGCTGCCGCCGCTGCCGACCATGTTGACGCCAAGCTGCTTCATCACCGAGCGGCTGACTTCGGCCACGGTCACCTTCAGCGTGACCTGATCGTCGCCGATGATCTGCAGCAGATTGACGATCTTAGAGACCCGGCGCTCCTGGTCGGGGTTGTTGATGTCGACACCGCCATTGACCGATCCGCCGGCGGCCGTCTGCGAATATTGGCCGGTGGTGGCTTCACCGCCCGAGACGAAGATGGTCGCAAGATCGACGGCGCGCTTGGCGTCGAGCGGCGTGTCCACCGTGCCGGTGAGGATAACGTTGTCGTTCAGCAGCTCGACCTTGATTTCCGATGTCGGCAGGAAGCGCTTGAGATAGTCTTCCAGTCCGGCGACGTCGCGCTCGACCGCCAGGTCGAGGCTGGCGATCTGCTCGCCGTTGGGGCCGAAGACGAAGATGTTGGTCTCGCCGACCGCCTTGCCGAACAGATAGATGCGGCGCGCCGTGCGCGTCACCGCGTCGGCGACCGCGGGATTGGCGACGAGGATGTCGTAGGCGTCGTTCGGCAGATCGATGACCACCGACTTGTTGAGACCGAGCTTGACGCGCTGCGTGGCAACCGAGGCCGTCACGCCCGCCGCCCTATTCGCGGCCTTGGCCTCGACGAGGCCTGGCGCATTGGTGCCGAGCAGGAGCAGGCCTATTGCCGCTGCCGCCAAGAAGGGCAGTTTGCCGTTTAGCCTCATTTCCTTGCTCCCACTTCGGAAACTTCGCCCGACTTGATCAGCCGTACCGTGCCGCGCCGGCCGTTGCCGTTCACCAGATAGTCGGCCTCGCCCAGGTTCTTCTCATTCGTGTCCACGATCGGACGCAGCGCCAATGTCAGGCGGTCCGCCATCTGCTGCGCCACCGTGATGATTTCCGCCTGCTGCGGCGTCAGTTCCAGCGTCGCGGTCTGGCCGACCCTGGTCTTCTTGCCTTCTTCGTCTTCCTGGATGGTCTGGTCGATGGCCAGGACGCGGATGTTCTTGAGGATGGTCTCGGTGTTGAAGCCGCTGCCGCCGTTACCGGTGTCGGCGCGCCGGGTCATGATGACGTCGACGAAATCATTGGGCAGGATGAAGCCGCCCGCCGACGTGTCGGCCGATATGGCGGTCGCGACGGCGCGCATGCCGGACGGCAGGATCGACGACATGAAGCTCTGCCCTTCGCCGACCAGCTTGGAGCGCCGCAACGGCTCGCCGGTATACATGGCCACGCGCGCCACCGAGCCCTTGAGCTTTTCGGCCGCGTCAGGTTCGGCGGCACGGGTGATGAAATTGGCGTTGACGCCGCTGGCCGGCCACTGCTCCCAGTTGATGTTGTCGCCGAGCTGGCTGCCCATCGCGACATCGCCGGAAAGCACCAAGACGTCCTGAAGCGCGATCGCCGGTTGCTTGGGAGCGTCGACAACGACCCGAGGCGGCGGCGCCACCACCATGTTCTTTGCGACATAACCCGCGCCGCCCGCCGCGGCCACTGCCACGCCCAGAATAATCAGTCGGGATGCTGGCATTCGTCCGAACCCTTCGCCTCAAGGCAAACCACCTCGCCAGGCCGGACTTTGCAGCCGCAATCGTCAAAACAAGGTTAATGTAATGCTTACGATCGTGATTAATTTAAGGTTTACTCAAATTAGACGGAACCGCCTGCCGTTAACGAAAAAGGCGGGCCAAGCCGCCTCGAAAAGCGCGCTTAAGCGCGTCGCGCTGAAACGGCGACGCGCTTTAAATCCTTGTTTTGATGCATGTCTCCCAAACCGCTGCGACATGCATTAATCAAGAAATGAGTTATGTGGTGAGCCTATCCAGCGCCCAGACCATCAGCGGAGAATCCGGGAAGGTGAGAAGCCCGCCGAGACCAAGTGCCACGCCATAGGGAATGCCTGCGCGCTCGTCTGCGAAATGGCGCAGGAAACGGTTATGGCCGGTGTAGGCCGCGAGCGGCGATTTCCGGTAAGCCAGAATGGCAATCGTCAGCAGGCCGCCGATCAACGTCGAGGTTACCAGGTAGCCGATGAGATTGATGTTGAGCCCCATCCATACCGCGGTCGCCGCCAGCAGCTTGGCGTCGCCGCCGCCCATGCCGCCGAGCGCGAACAAACCGAAAGTCACCGCCAGAACCAGGGCACCGGCCGCGAAATGCCCGCCATAGGTTGCCCAGTCCATCCCGGTCAACGGAGCCACCAGAGCGAACGTCGCCAGAAGCAGGACAGGCACGCGGTTGGCGATCGTCATGGACAGCGTGTCGGAGATCGCCGCAAACAGCATGCAGAAAGGAAAGACGACGAAGATCGCGGCTTCAAGCATGGACGACGGACCCGCACGAAAATCGACGCCAGCCTAGACTCGGCGAATTAACGATTGATGAGACCGGACACTCAAATCGTCCGGCTGCATAGAAAAGGGCCGCCCAAGGGCAGCCCTTTTTCCTTTCGAAACGCGCGATTTTATCAACCACGCGACTTGCCAGCGTCTTAGTTGCCGGCGCCTTCAAGCTTGTTTGCAATGGCGATGAACTTGCTGTTCAGGGCACTGCCGAGCTGGCCGGCGCCGACCATGATGGCGAGCGCGATGAGAGCGGCGATCAGACCGTATTCGATGGCGGTCGCGCCGGATTCGTCCTTCGCGAAACGTGCAATGAGGTTAGACATTCGAGAGCTCCTACTCCACGTGTTACAGCACTTCCGTCAACTTCTCTTGCCGGTTGATCGGATGTTGCGAATTTAGGGAGAAGCCCTTTCAATCGGCTTAATAAATACCCTTACCGATTCCTTTCCGGGGGCGAACCCGTTGCTTGGTTAACCGTGACCTAAGCGTCGAAAGGCGGACCGACGGGAAGGAAAAGCGCGGAGATCCGGCCACGCGCTGCTTTGCTAAAACAGCATATGCTGCTGGCTCATGGCTCTCGAGTCGACCAATCCTTATCGCAGCCATGCAGCGTTTAACCGTCGGTTCACCAATTTCGTTCATGTTCCGTTGAACAGTCTGCCGCTCCGGAGCGCCTCAATGACCTTGTCGAGATCGCCATTTCCAGTCGTCGCGCTGCTGGCAGTTGCCGCTTTCGTCGTGCCGGCCAAGGCCGGCGCCGGCATCGAGGTCACCATGAACCAGGCAAAGATCGTCAAGTTGTCGCGCGCCGCCGATACGATCGTCATAGGCAATCCGGCAATCGCCGACGCCGCAGTTCAAGACGCCTCGACGGTCGTCCTCACCGGCAAGGGTTTCGGCGTCACCAATCTGGTCGTGCTCGACTCCGATGGCAGCCCGATCATCGACGAGCAGGTGACGGTCGTGCGGCAAGCCGCGTCATCGGTGCGCATCTACAGGCGTGCCGAAGTCCAGACAATGTCCTGCACGCCCTATTGTGAAAGCTCGTACAAGAGCGAGGCTGAGAAAACATCCGAAACCGAAATGAACGCCGGCCATTGAGGGCCGACGCCGACAAGCGCCGCGACGTTAATGGCGGGTTAAAGGTCGTCCGGCGAATTTAACGCTCATCCAAACCGGGCCTCAATGGGTTTTTCGCTATGTTGCCGCCGGCATTGCAAGGGATCGGCAGGAACGGGACATGAGCAAGGATCCGACACCCGAGGGCGGCATGGACGGCAAGGTGCGGGCAAAGTCCCGCCATGGCTTTTTCAGCGACAGGCGCGGCAGCACAGTCATAGAATTCGCGCTGCTTGCCATGCCGTTCGCCCTGCTAGTCTTCGCCATCCTCGAAAGCTGCATCTCGTTCGCCGGCCAGGAGGTGATGGCCAACATCACCGATGACGTCGCGCGCCAGCTCAGGACCGGGCAGCTCAAGAAGGCAAATGTGACCGAAGCCTCGATCAAGCAGCTGATCTGCGACGGGATGGCCATCATCGTCACCGGCAACTGTCTTGAACGCCTGCAGGTGGACCTGCGCGAATATCCGACCTTTGCCGACGCCGCTACGGCGAGCTTCAAGATCGTGAACGGCCAGATCGTGCTGACGCAAGGCACGAACTCAATGCCTTTCGGGGTGTCACCCGGGCTGGCGGAAACGAAGAACATGCTGCGTGTCTTCTACAAATGGCCGGTCATGACCGATTTCCTGGCAAAGCAGATGGCCAATATAGACGGCGACACGCTGCATTTCGCGTCCGTGACCTGGCAGAACGAACCATTCGACAATTGAGACTGCTCGGCGGCTGAGACTGCGGCGGGTGGAGGTAAAATGTACCGTGCGGGGGCACACTGGGGAATTTGGGCCATTGCGGCGCGGTTTTGCCGCGATCGCCGCGGCGTCGCGGCAATCGAGTTTGCGTTCATCGCGCCGGTGCTGCTCATCATGTATTTCATCACGATGGAAGCCTCGCAGGCGATCGAGACCAGCAAGAAGGTCAGTCGCATCGGCAGCATGGTGGCGGACCTGGTCACGCAGCAGACAACGGTCGCGAAAGCGGATCTCGATGCGATCATGAAGATCGGCACCTCGACGCTGCAGCCCTACAACCGCTCGACGCCGACGATCATCATCACCGGCATCCAGATCAGCGACGAGGCCTCGCCCAAGGCGACGGTGGCATGGTCGCGCAAGCTGGTGGGCACTACCTATAGCGCCGACGCGGCGAAGAACAGCATCACCACCGTTCCGTCGACGCTGAATATCCGCAACACCTTCCTCGTGCGGGTGGAAAGCGACCTCGGCTACGAGGCGATGATCACCTGGTCGGCCGACGAATCGAAGGCGCTTGGATTGACCTCGGTCTTCAACCACATACCGATGGGCGAGACATACTATCTGCGACCGCGCCGCAGCCCCACTGTCCCCTGCAGCGACTGCTGAGGGAACTAATCCCGGCCAGCTTCCCGTCGCACGATGGCCAGTGCCGTTGCATAGTCCTTCGACACGGCCAGCTCGAATCCGCCGGAATGCGTCGATTCCAAAAGATCGTAGACGTCCGGCGTCAGCGACTTGAGATTGGTCAGGAACACGGCGAGCCGACGCTTCGCTTCGGCATCGAGATCGTGGCGCACGGCGTGAGGTCCGTATCGCAGCGGAGCCGAGGTCCATAACACCCGAAGCGATGTCTTCGGAACGCCGGCGGCCTCGAGGCGCATGATGGTGCCGCCCGTGTTGGTGGGCTGGCCGTCGGCGCCGACAGGTTCCCAACCGAACAGGCCGTCGGCTTCACCGTCGCCGAGCATCGCCTCGGCCGCGGTTGCCGAAGGAGCGCGCGCCAGGAAGGGTGAGTCCTCCGCAATCTTCGCGCCTTGGCCTGAGAGCCCGGTCAGCGGCAGCAGGGAACCGCCGATATTGTCGGCGGGCGCGATCGCGATCCGGTGCGAGGCCATCGCCGCGAGGTCCGGCACTTTGCCGTCGCGCGTCAGCAGCACAGAACGAATGCCGACGGCACCATCGGTGTCGACCGGCGCCACCAGCGGCTCGACACAACCGCAGCGCTCCGAAGCCGCGGCATAGGCGAGCGCCGAATAGACCGCATATTGCACGCGGCCACTCGCCTGCGCCTGGATCAGCGCCGCATAGTCGCGGGCAACCACGAACTCCACCTTCATGCCGAGAGCGTTCGTATAGGCATCCGTCAAACGTGCCAGACCGGGAACCGTGTTGCCGCCTCCGGGCTCGGCGACGATGCCTATGCGAAACGTGCCGATGTCGTCGCGCCAGTCGGCGCGCGCCGGCAAGGTCCCCGAGAGCACCGCGAGAGCCGCCGCGCACGTCCTCAACGCCCGGCTTGCCGCGGATTTCCCAGCCTTGCCCATGCCTGCCGCTCTCCTGCCGGCGCTTCGCCCGATTTGCATGACTATGGCGCCAAGCCGTTGCGGTTTGGTTTCCGATTTGCCAACGCCGCCGCGGAACCTTATGTCTGGCTGCCGGAGCATGATCGCGAAAAGTTGCAGACTTTTCGGAGACGATCATGCTTCAAAAGCAAATCCTAGGGTGAGATGGCACTTCATGGCGCGGGCTTTCCTGTTCGTTCTCGATTCCTTCGGCATCGGCGGAGCGGCTGATGCAGAACGCTATGGCGATGCCGGCGCCAACACGTTCGGACATATCGCCCAGGTCTGCGCGGACGGCCGCGCCAATCGTGAAGGCTTGCGCAGCGGGCCGCTCGCCGTGCCCAACATGATCTCGCTCGGGCTTGCTCGCGCGGCGCATACGGCAACCGGACTGCAGCTCGACGCCGACACGCCGCTGCTTGGCTCGTCCTTCCATGGCGCTGCCCAGGAGGTTTCGAGCGGCAAGGACACGCCGTCGGGCCACTGGGAGATTGCCGGCCTGCCCGTGCGTTTCGACTGGGGCTATTTTCCCGACACCTTGCCGGCCTTCCCGGCAGGGCTGACCGACGCGATCGTCCGCGAAGGCAAGGTGCCGGGCATCCTCGGCAACTGTCACGCGCCCGGAACCGAGATCATCGAGCGCTTCGGCGAGGAGCACATCCGTACCGGCGAGCCGATCTGCTACACCTCGGTGGACTCCGTGTTGCAGATCGCCGCGCACGAGACGCATTTCGGCCTGCAGCGACTCTACGAGCTTTGCCTGACGGTGCGCCGTCTGGTCGATCCGCTCAAGATCGGGCGGGTGATCGCGCGACCCTTCGTCGGCGAGACAAGGGCCACCTTCCAGCGTACCCACAACCGCCGCGACTATGCCGTGCCGCCGCCGGAGCCGACCCTGCTCGACCGGCTGACGGAGCGAGGCAGCAGGGTCATCGCCGTCGGCAAGATCGGCGATATCTTCGCCCATCGCGGCATCTCGGAAGTGCGCAAGGCAGGCGGCAACATGGCCATGTTCGACAAGGCGCTAGGCGCGATGGACGACACCGGCGAAGGCGACCTGGTCTTTGCCAATTTCGTCGATTTCGACACCGAGTTCGGCCACCGACGCGATGTTGCCGGCTATGCCTGGGCGCTCGAGGCCTTCGACCGCCGGCTGCCGGAAGCGCTGTCCCGCATCGAGCCGGGCGACCTGCTCATCCTCACCGCCGACCACGGCAATGATCCGACCTGGCGCGGCACCGATCACACGCGCGAACGCGTTCCTGTGATCGGCATCGGGCCCGGGCTGAAGGGCGGCGACATCGGGCTCAGGCTGACCTTCGCCGATATCGGCGAAACCGTCGCGGATCACCTCGGCCTTGCGCCCGGCCGCCACGGCACCTCTTTCCTTGCAACGATAGGCGGCCATGCCAGAACTGCCTGAGGTCGAGACGGTCCGGCGCGGCCTGCAACCGGTTCTGGAAGGGGCGCGGCTCGTCAGCGTCGAGGCGCGCAGGCCCGACCTTCGCTTTCCTTTTCCAGAGCGGTTTTCGGAGAGGCTTGCCGGCAAGACCGTGACGGCGCTTGGCAGGCGCGCCAAATATCTGACGATGCATATCGAGAACGGTCCGATCCTGATCTGCCATCTCGGCATGTCGGGATCGTTCCGCGTCGAAACCGCCGAGGGCAGCGGCACCCCCGGCACCTTCCATCACGAGCGCTCGAAGAACGGCGCGCACGACCATGTCGTGTTCGATGTCCAGTCGCCGAAGGGCGAGCGGTCGCGCGTGATCTTCAACGACCCGCGCCGTTTCGGCTTCATGCTGTTTGCCGAAGGGGCGCCGGACACGCATCCGATGCTGGCCGGGCTGGGCATCGAGCCTACCGGCAATGCGCTCGACGGCCCCCTGCTCGCCTCGCTGCTCAAGGGCCGCAGGTCGCCGCTCAAAGCAGCACTGCTCGACCAGCGGCTGATCGCCGGGCTCGGCAATATATATGTGTCGGAGGCGCTGTGGCGCGCCGGCCTGTCGCCGTTGCGCGAAGCCGGTACCATCGCCGGCTCCGGCAAGAAAGCGAAAGAGCAGTGCGAACGCCTGGCCGAGGCGATTCGCTCGGTCATCGCCGACGCGATCGCCGCCGGCGGATCCTCGCTGCGCGACTATGTCCAGACAGACGGGTCGCTTGGCTATTTCCAGCATTCCTTCGCGGTCTATGACCGTGAAAGCGAGCCATGTCCGAAACCGCGCTGCAGCGGCCATATCGAGCGCACCGTGCAAAGCGGCCGCTCGACCTTCTATTGCCGGACCTGTCAACGGTGAGCTAGACCGGTCTCCGCAACCGAAGCGAGGAGACGATGCCATGGCCTATGAAACCATTCTCGTGGAAACACGCGGCAAGGTCGGGCTGATCACGCTGAACCGGCCGAAGGCGCTGAACGCGCTGAATTCGCAGGTGTTGGCGGAGATCGTGGCCGCGGTGAACGCGTTCGACGCCGATGCCGGTATCGGCGCGATGGTCCTTACAGGCTCGGAGAAGGCCTTCGCGGCCGGTGCCGACATCAAGGAAATGCAGGCGATCTCCTTCGTCGACGCTTATACGCAGGATTTCTTCGCCGGCTGGGAGGAATTCACGCGTGCGCGCAAACCGATCATCGCGGCGGTGGCCGGCTATGCGCTTGGCGGCGGCTGCGAGCTGGCGATGATGTGCGACTTCATCATCGCAGCCGACAATGCAAAATTCGGCCAGCCCGAAATCACGCTCGGCGTCATGCCGGGCATGGGCGGATCGCAGCGGCTGACCCGCTTCGTCGGCAAGTCGAAGGCGATGGACATGTGCCTGACCGGGCGCATGATGGATGCCGCCGAAGCCGAGCGCTGCGGACTGGTTTCACGGGTGGTGCCGGCCGCCGAGCTCGTCGAGGAAGCGCTAACGGCGGCGGCGAAGATCGCCGAGTTTTCACTGCCATCCGTGATGATGACAAAGGAAGCCGTCAATCGGGCCTATGAAACGACACTTACCGAAGGACTGCGCTTCGAGCGCCGACTGTTCCATTCGCTGTTTGCGCTCGACGACCAGAAGGAAGGCATGGCCGCCTTCGTCGAGAAGCGGAAGCCGAATTTCACCAACCGCTGATGCGTGTCCCCCCAAGATGCGTGGGCGGTTGGGAAACGACATGTATAAGACAAGGCCCCAGAGAGCGTCGTGCGTTTCGACGCGACGCGCTCCAGGCCGCCAAAAAGACCGCGAAGCGGCGTTGACGCGCCGGAAAAGCTGAATTATAAGCCGCACCAACCGAGGCGGCCCCGTGGCTGCCCGTTTGTTTTTTTGCGCCCTGTGGCACCCCGCTGGCGCCCACCAGATCAGAAGAGAGGCATCATGGCCAATACGTCTTCGGCCAAAAAGGCAACGCGCAAGATCGCCCGCCGCGCGGCGATCAACAAGAACCGCCGGTCGCGCGTCCGCACCTATGTCCGCCAGGTCGAAGAGGCGCTCGCCGCCGGCGACAAGGCCGCGGCACTGGAGGCCTTCAAGGCCGCGGAGCCGGAATTGATGCGCGCCGCAACCAAGGGCGTCATCCACAAGAACACGGCTTCCCGCAAGGTTTCGCGGCTGGCCCAGCGGGTCAAGGTGCTGTCGGCCTGACCGACTTCCATTTAGAACCGTTATCCTTGAACCCGGCCGCACAGGCCGGGTTTTTTCGTTTGCCGGCAAGTACTTAAAAAGAACGCGTGTACAACGACGCTCAGGCCGAATTTCGAAGTTGCGAATGTTTTGCCGGCATATACATAATCGCTGATATCGACGCCCGCTGAATGCGGCTATCGCCGTAAATTAGCCTGTCAAAAATTCCTGATATCTTTCAATAAGTTACAGACAGTCATCCACAGCTTGTTCAAGCCGCGGAGGGGCGGCGGGGGACAAGTAGCTGTCAAGAGAATTATTTCAGAAAATTTCCGAAGGTGTGGCCTTTTTCACATTCGCCGGAAAAGGGTTTGAATCACAATGGCTTTATCAAAATGTGCCGCGACGGCACCTGCTTCGAACACGTCTCCGGTAACCAGATTCGTTAAAAATCAGTTAGACGTGGCCTTGCCCTATCCACAGCGATTTCGGTAATGTCCATTCATCGAAGGGACGGGCACTTGCCCTTGACCCAGCCTGAATCGGCCAGCAAAAAATGGCGGAATTCATGACGCGGAGCAATTCCGCGTGCGGCTTGGTTTGTCTCTTCGGTGGGTAGGGGACTGGCGTAATTGTACATGGCAGTCGACGTTGGGCCGGCATTTTCGCCGGACGGTGCTCTATTGCCTTGGCATGATCAAGCCGGCTTGCAAGAGCCAGCATAGGTCCCTTGCGCAACGTCGCGACGATATCGCCGGCGGCGGCGATGAAGACGCGGCGGAAAACGTCGCCGGACCCAGGGTGCAGGAGGCGCACTCCCGGCGGAAAAGGGTACGAGAAGACAAGGAACTTGATCATGCAGAGCGGCATCGAAAGGGAGATAGCGGGCGAACTCCCATTCCCAGCAACTATCGTCGGAGGGGACGGCATGGCGGCATCCAGCGACGCTGAACAGAAGTTCGAGCGGGTCAAGGCCCAGTTGAAGGCGCGTCTGGGAGCCGAGGTCTATTCGAGCTGGTTCGGCCGCATGAAGGTTGCCGAGGCGTCACGCGGCATTGTCCGTATCTCCGTGCCCACAGCCTTCCTGCGGTCGTGGATCAACGGCCACTATCTCGACCTCATCGCCGAACTCTGGAGGCATGAGGATTCCGACGTTCTCAAGATCGAGATCGTCGTGCGGACCGCCACGCGGCAGGGTCGCAACAACGTCGAGCCGGAGATCGCACCGGCGCGCAAGATGACCAAGCAGACGCAGACCGCGCTTGCCGCCGGCATCGCGAACGCCGGCCGGGTGGAGCGGGCGCCGGCGCCTCGCCAAGGCGTACCGGCGGAGACCGAGTTCCGCCACAACGTGCTGGGGTCGCCGCTCGACCCGCGCTACACTTTCGCTTCCTTCATCGAAGGGCCCTCGAACCGGGTGGCGTTCGCGGCGGCCAAGGCGGTGGCGGAATCGCAGTCGAGCGCGGTGCGCTTCAACCCGCTCTTCCTTCATGCGACCGTCGGATTGGGCAAGACGCACCTGTTGCAGGCGATCGCGGCGGAATCGCTGCGCCACAACCCGAAATCGCGCGTGGTCTATCTGACGGCGGAATATTTCATGTGGCGCTTCGCCACCGCGATCCGCGACAACAATGCACTCACCCTCAAGGAGCAACTGCGCGACATCGATCTTCTGATCATCGACGACATGCAGTTCCTGCAGGGCAAGTCTATCCAGCATGAATTCTGCCATCTCATCAACATGCTGCTCGACAGCGCCAAGCAGGTGGTGGTCGCCGCCGACCGGCCGCCGTCGGAACTGGAATCGCTGGAGCCGCGCGTGCGGTCGCGCCTCAATGGCGGCGTGGCGCTCGAAATGTCGGCGCCGGATTTCGCCATGCGCCTCGGCATGTTGAAGCTGCGCCTTGCCACGGCCAAGATCGACGATGCCTCGCTCGACATCTCGGACGAGATTCTCGACCACGTTGCCCGTACGGTGACCGGCAGCGGACGCGAACTCGAAGGCGCCTTCAACCAACTTCTCTTCCGCCAGTCCTTCGAGCCGCAGATCACTCTCGACCGCATCGACGAGATCCTCGGCCACATCTACCGCTCGGGCGAGCCGAAGCGGGTGCGCATCGAGGACATCCAGCGCATCGTGGCGCGCCACTACAACGTGTCGAAGACGGAGCTGCTCTCCAACCGACGCACGCGAACCATCGTCAAGCCGCGGCAGGTGGCGATGTACCTGTCGAAGGTGATGACGCCGCGCTCGCTGCCGGAGATCGGACGGCGTTTCGGCGGCCGCGACCACACGACGGTGCTGCATGCCGTGCGCAAGATCGAGGACCTTTCCGGTGCCGACAACACGCTGGCGCAGGAGCTCGAACTGCTCAGAAGGCTGATCAACGAGCAGGCCTGAGCGCTTCACCGGCTTTATCCCCAGAAAGCCCGCGCAACCGGCCGGAACCGGTGCCGCGGGCTTGCGTTTGCAGGGTTTTTACTGTCAGCTTACATAGATTCTGAGCTTTTCGGAGCTTTCGCGGGACGCCGCTCCCTGGTGACCCGCTCATTCATTGAAGCGAGCCTGTTTCGTCATGCGTGTTATCCTGGAACGGTCCAACCTCCTGAAGTCCCTCAACCACGTTCATCGCGTGGTGGAGCGGCGCAACACCATACCGATCCTGTCGAATGTGCTGCTCAGCGCCGAAGGCGCCAGCCTCGAAATGAAAGCGACCGACCTCGACCTCGAAGTGACGGAAGCCACGCCCGCTAAGGTCGAGCGCGGCGGCGCGACGACGGTCCCGGCGCACCTGCTCTACGACATCGTGCGCAAGCTCGCCGACGGCGCCGAGGTGATGCTGAAGACCGACGAGGACGGCAATGCCATGACGGTGACGTCGGGTCGGTCCAGCTTCCGCCTGCAGTGCCTGCCGCAGTCGGACTTCCCGGAGCTTTCGGCCGGTTCCTTCTCGCACATCTTCCGGCTCGATTCGGTGGCGCTCAAGGGCCTGATCGAGAAGACCCAGTTCGCCATTTCGACCGAAGAGACGCGCTACTATCTCAACGGCATCTTCCTGCACACGCATGAAGCTGGCGGCAAGCTGAAGCTGCGCTCGGTCGCGACCGACGGGCACCGCCTGGCGCGCGCCGAGATCGACGCGCCGGCGGGCTCCGAAGGCATGCCCGGCATCATCATCCCGCGCAAGACTGTGAGCGAGTTGCAGAAGCTGGTCGACGATCCGGATGTGGCGGTGACGACGGAGCTGTCGGATACCAAGATCCGCTTCACCATCGGCAGCGTCATCCTGACCTCGAAGCTGATCGACGGCACCTTCCCCGACTATCAGCGCGTCATCCCGACCGGCAACGACAAGAAGCTGATCATCGACCGTCAGAGCTTCGCCGCCGCCGTCGACCGCGTCTCGACCATTTCGTCTGAGCGCGGCCGCGCGGTGAAAATGTCGATCAACGACGGCCAGCTCACGCTCGCCGTCAACAATCCGGATTCGGGCAGCGCCACCGAGGAGCTCGCGGCCGACTATTCGTCGGACCCGATCGAGATCGGCTTCAACGCCAAGTACCTGCTCGATGTCGCGGCCCAGCTCACCGGCTCGGAAGCGAAGTTCATGCTGGCGGATGCCGGGTCCCCGACGCTGATCCACGACATGGCCGACGAGACCGCGCTCTATGTGCTGATGCCTATGCGGGTCTAGGGTTTATGTTCTGACGCAATTCCGGACGGAAAACCGCCATGCACTTTTCCTGGAATTGCTCTAGAGCGTTTCATCGTTTCACGGAAACGCTGAACCGCTCTAACTATTTGTTTTTAGGCAATTCCGGGCGGAGAACCGCTACACACTTTTCCTGGAATTGCTCTAACGAGCCTGACATGTCGCCGTGACCGAGGATGCCAGACAGCTTCGGCAGCAAAGCTATATAAGTAAGCTGACACTTACAAATTTCCGCAACTATGCAGGACTTTCGCTCGAGCTCGGCCCCGGCGCCGTGGTGCTGTCGGGCGACAACGGTGCCGGCAAGACCAATCTGCTCGAAGCCATCTCGCTGCTGACGCCGGGACGCGGGCTTCGCCGTGCGCCCTATGCTGACGTGGCGCGCGAAGGCGGCGATGGCGGCTTTGCCTTGCATGCCCGCGTCGAGGGACCGCAAGGCCAAGTCGAAATCGGCACCGGCATTTCCGGCGGCGACGCTGCTGGAGAAGGCGGCAGACGCGTTCGCATCAACGGCGCGCCGGCAAAGTCGGCGGAGGATATGCTGGAATGGCTGAGGGTCATCTGGCTGACACCGGCGATGGACGGCTTGTTTCCAGGACCGGCCGCCGACCGCCGCCGCTTTCTCGACCGGCTTGTGCTGGCGATCGACCCCAGCCACGGCCAGCGGGCGCTGGATTATGAAAAGGCGATGCGCGGCCGTAACCGTTTGCTTACGGATGGTTCTCGCGACCGCGGTTGGTTCGACGCGATCGAGACGCAGATGGCCGAAACTGGGGTGGCGATCGCGGCGGCGCGGGCGGAACTGGTGCGGCTGCTTGCCGCCATGATCGAAAAGCTGCCCGGCAGCGGCCCGTTTCCGCAGGCCGACATAAGCCTCTCCGGCGACTTGGAGACCGAAATCGCCGTCGCGCCGGCGGTCGACGTCGAGGAGCGGTTCCGGGCGATGCTCGCCAATGGCCGCGAGCGCGACCGCGCCGCCGGCCGCACGCTCGACGGACCGCATCGCTCGGACCTCGTGGTCCGGCACAGGCCGAAGTCGACGCCGGCCGAATTGTGCTCGACCGGCGAGCAGAAGGCGCTGCTGGTCGGCATCGTGCTGTCACACGCAAGGCTGACCGGCGAGATGTCGGGACTGACGCCGATCCTGCTGCTCGACGAGATCGCCGCGCATCTCGACGGCGGACGGCGCGCTGCGCTGTTTTCCATCCTCGAGGAGTTGAACTGCCAGGCCTTCATGACCGGCACCGACGCGGCGCTGTTTTCCAGCCTCGCCGGACGGGCGCAATTCCTGACGGTCGATCACGGCAGCGTCAGGCCGACCGGCTGACCTTGAAGGACCCAACGGGCGTCGGCGCCGGCCTTCGGGACAAGGCATCGCTTTGCGCGTGCTTGCCCTGCGGGACAAGGCTTCGCCTCGCCCGTACATGACAAGGCTTTGCACCAGCTATAAGGTCCGGCCATGACCAATGCCGCCCTGACCGACGAAGAACTCGAACGCTATGCCCGCCACATCGTGCTGCCCGAAATCGGCGGCGCCGGCCAGCAGAAGCTGAAGCGGGCGCGAGTGCTGGTGATCGGCGCCGGCGGATTGGGGGCGCCTGTGCTCGAATATCTTGCCGCAGCCGGCGTCGGCACGCTTGGCATCGTCGACGACGACACGGTCTCGCTTTCCAACCTGCAGCGGCAGGTGATCCATGATACCGACACGATCGGCATGGCGAAGACCGACAGCGCCTCGGCCGCGATCATGCGCATCAACCCCAATGTCGCGGTGGAACCGCATCGCCTCAGGCTGACGGAGCAAAACGCCACTGCCCTCGTCGCGCACTACGATGTCGTCGTCGACGGTTCCGACAATTTCGAGACACGCTATGCGCTCGCCGATGCGTGCGCCGTGGAAAAGAAACCGCTGGTCACCGCCGCCGTCGGCCGCTTCGACGGCTCGGTGACGGTGCTGAAGCCGTACGAAACGGGCGCCGACGGCAAGCGCAACCCAAGTTACCGCGACCTTTTCCCGGAAGCGCCACCCGAAGGGCTGGTGCCATCCTGCGCCGTTGCCGGCATCGTCGGCGCGCTGACGGGCGTCGTCGGTACCCTGGAGGCGATGGAAGCGATAAAGCTGATCGCCGGGATCGGTGAGCCATTGGTCGGCCGACTGCTGCTTTACGACGGCCTCACCGCCCGCTTCGACACAGTCCGCTACAAGACGGCCTGAACCGATGGACCAGCCCGCCGCTCTCCTCGTCACCGAGCTTCCGCCGGATTTCGCGCGGTGGGACGAATTGCTGGCGCTGATCCTGCGCGCCTTCGCCTATATGGACGACGCGATCGATCCGCCGTCCTCGGCGCATCTGCTGACGCCGGAGGGCCTCAGGCGCAAGGCGGGGCAGGAGACGGCGTTCCTGGCCGTGGAGAACGGCCATATCGTCGGTTGCGTGTTCGCGCTGGAGCGGGCGAAGGATTTCTATGTCGGCAAGCTTGCCGTCGAGCCCAGCCTTCAAGGGCGGGGCATAGGGGGACGGCTGATGCAGGCCGTGGAGGATCTTGCCCGCCGGCACGGCAAATACGCCATCGAGCTGCAGACCCGCATCGAGCTCATCGCAAACCAGGCGGCATTCGCCCGGCTCGGCTTTCGCGAGACCGGGCGCACGGCGCATGCGGGATACGACAGGCCAACCTCGATCACCATGCGCAAGGTGCTGTCTTGAGCCTCGCTCTCAGCCCCGAGGAACAGGCAATAGCCGCCGGCAAGGACGGCGCGGGAACGGCGATGCGCATCGTTGCCGAGAGCGCGCGGCTGCTCGGGGCGCAGCGGCTGATCCCAATCGCTTCGGCACATATCGACGGCGCGCTCTATCACGGCGATTCCGGCACGCTGTTCGCCGAGCGGCTGGTCGAAGGCGGCGCCAGGGTCGCGGTGCGCTCGACGCTCAATGTCGGAGCGCTCGACCTGATGGGCTGCTCGCGCATTCGCCTGGAGGAGCCGCAACGCGGCATGGCGCGACGGATGATGGACGCCTATCGCAAGCTCGGCTGCGAGCAGAGCTGGACCTGCGCGCCCTACCAAGCCGGACACAGACCGGCGCAGGGCAGCGATGTCGCCTGGGGCGAATCCAATGCGGTGGTGTTCTGCAACTCGGTGCTGGGCGCCCGCACGAACCGCTACGGCGACTTCCTCGACATTGCCTGCGCCATCACCGGCCGGGCGCCGGACTATGGCCTGCACAGGCCGGAGAACCGCAGGGCGCGGCTGGTGTTCGACGTCTCCGGCCTTTCCCCTTCCTTCCTCGCTTCTGAGATTGCCTGGCCGGTGCTGGGCAGCCTCTACGGCCGCGAGGTCGGCAATGCGATCGGCGTCGTCGCCGGTATCGCCAATCACCCCGGCGAGGACGCGCTGAAAGCCTTCGGCGCGGCGACCGCGTCATCCGGCGCGGTCGGGTTGTTCCACATTGCAGGCGTCACGCCCGAGGCGCCTGATGTCGGAGCCATTCTGGCCGAACCGAAGCCGGACGCGATTATCCGCGTCACATCCGAGATGGTGGCGAAAGCGCGCGCCGGCCTGTCGACCGCAGCGGCAGCCAGGACGATCGACGCGGTCGCGATCGGCAGCCCGCACCTGTCGGATACCGAGTTCGCCATGCTGGAGCGGCTGATCGCAGGAAGACGGCTCGCCGTGCCGATCTACGCCTGCACCGGCCGGCATGTTCTCGCCTCGCTGGAACAGGGCGGGCGACGGAAGCGGCTCGAAGCTAGCGGGGTCGTCATCGTCGCCGACACTTGCGTGGTGGTGACGCCGATCATGCCGGAGCTGGCAGGCGGCGTGCTGATGACCAATTCGGGCAAGTTCGCGCACTACGCTCCGGGCAATACCGGCTATGCGGTGCTCTATGCCTCGCTCGCCGATTGCGTCGAAAGCGCGATCGCCGGCAAGCCGCGCTTCACGGATATCGCCGCATGAGCGCCGCCGCCGAAATCCTAGTGCCGGGCAAGGCCGGCGAAGGCGAAGCGCTGGTGCTGACGGCGCCGATCAGTTTCTGGGGCGGTGTCGACCCGAAGACCGGCCGCATCGCCGATGTCCGCCACCCGCAGCATGGCGAGGTGATTTCCGGCCGCGTGCTGTTCCTACCGGGAACGATCGGCTCGTCATCCGCTTCGGCGGTGCTGATGGAACTGGTCCACAATGGCCGCGCGCCGGCGGCCCTGGTGCTGCACGAGCCGGACGCCATCCTCCTGCTCGGCCTGATCGTCGCCCGGGAAATGGGCTGGGCGACGCCGATGGCGGTACGGCTCGGACGTGCTGTGTTCGACACCTATCGCGGAGCCATGATGAAAGTCGCCGGAGACGGCGCCGTTATCGTCGCCGCCTGATCAGCCGCGACGACTTAAAGCACGTCGCGCTGAAATGGATTCAGGCGACGCGCTTTAAGCCTTTGTCTTCACGCATATCGTTTTCCCAAAACCGCTGGACACTTTTGGGCAACATGCGTCAGGTCCTTAGCGGCAGCACGCGGTCCGGCGGGCGGTGGCCGTCGAAGAAGGCGCGGATGTTGATGATCACCTTCTCGCCCATGTCTATGCGGCCTTCGAGCGTGGCCGAGCCCATATGCGGCAGAAGAACGACCTTGCCCCTGGTGGCGAGTTTCAGGAGCTTGCTGTTCAGCGCCGGCTCATGCTCGTAGACGTCAAGGCCGGCGCCGGCGATCTTGCCGTCCTGGATCAGCTTGACCAGCGATTCCTCGTCGATGATGTCGCCGCGCGCGGTGTTGACGATGTAGGCCGAGGGCTGCATCAGCGCCAGGCGCCGGGCGGACAAGAGATGGAAGGTCGCCGGCGTCGATGGGCAGTTGACCGAGATGATGTCCATGCGGGCGAGCATCTGGTCGAGGCTTTCCCAATAGGTCGCTTCCAGCTCTTCCTCGACCGCAGGCAGCACGCGGTGGCGATTGTGGTAGTGGATGGACAGGCCGAAGGCCTTGGCGCGCCTTGCAACCGCCGTGCCAATGCGGCCCATGCCAACGATGCCGAGGCGTTTGCCCCAGATGCGGCGGCCGAGCATCCAGGTCGGCGACCAGCCGGCCCATTTCTTCTCGCCGGTGAGCACATTGGCGCCTTCGGCCAGTCGCCGCGGCACGGCAAGCATCAGCGCCATGGTCATGTCGGCGGTGTCTTCGGTAAGCACATTCGGCGTGTTGGTGACGGTGATGCCTTTCTTGGCCGCGGCGGCGACATCGATCTTGTCGACGCCGTTGCCGAAATTGGCGATCAGCTTGAGGTTCTCGCCGGCCTGGGCGATCAACGCGGCATCGATATGGTCGGTGATGGTCGGGACCAGCACGTCGGCTTCCTTCACCGCCGCGACCAGTTCCGGCTGGGTCATCGGCCGGTCCTCGACATTGAGGCGCGCGTCGAACAGCTCGCGCATGCGGGTTTCGACCGGATCGGGCAGCTTGCGCGTGATGACGACGAGGGGCCGTTTTTTGCCTGCCATTGTATCCCCGAAGCTTCCTCGAAACCGATCTCGTTGAGACCTCTTTAACCAAGACCGGCGAAACTTGTAGCCGATCGCGGTATCAGCCCACTCCTGTAACAAGCGGTGCCGCCGAAGACAAAGAAAAAGGGGCGCTCATCCCGACGGACGGGCGCCGAAAGGAATGAAAGTGTCTGGTTTCGCGTCGCTTCGCTTGGCTTTCAGCGCAGCCGTTCTCGGCGCCCTGCTTGGTGCTCCGCAGGCATCCGCGCAGAGCGCGGCGGCACCGGCGCAAACGGTGACGCTCGGGCCAAGCGGCCTGCCGCTGCCGCGCTTCGTCAGCCTTAAGCCAGCTCGCGTCAACTCGCGCGTCGGCCCCGGCGCCAACTATTCCGTCAACTGGATGTACATGAAGGCCGGGCTGCCGATGGAAGTCATCCAGGAATTCGACACCTGGCGCCGCGTGCGCGATGCCGACGGCTCGGAGGGCTGGATCAACCAGTCGCTGTTGTCGGGCCGCCGCACGGCGATCGTCGCCCCCTGGCAGCGCGGCAAGGGCGGGCGAATCAATTTGCTCGACGATCCCAACAAGGATGCCAACGTCATCGCCATCATCGAGCCGGGGGTGATCGGCTCGATCAAGAAATGCGACGGCCAATGGTGCGAAATGACCTTTGACGGCCATACCGGCTGGATGGCCCAGTCGCAGGTCTGGGGCGCCTATCCGGGCGAGAAGTTCAAGAATTGACCTGAGCGCGTCACCGGGAGCCAGGCCCCGCCGAAGGCAGCCCATGTCTGCGATCACAACAATCCAGAGTGCGTGCGCTAAACTTGCCGTTCCGCCTTCGATCCGGGACTGCTTTGCCCCAGGCGAGGCTCTGTCCCGTCCAGCAGGCGCTGAATATTGGCGCGATGGCGCACAATCACGTAGATGCCACCAGCAATCACCAGCAACCGGTAGGGCAGCGGTTGTTCCAGGCCGCAGACGAGAGCGATCGCGGTCAACGCCGCCAGCATCGAACCAAGCGAAACAATCCGGGAAATAGCCAGCACAACGGCAAAAACCGTGGCAGCACCCAAGCCTACCGGCCAAGACATTGCCAGCAACACGCCGAGCCCTGTCGCGGCGGATTTGCCGCCTGTGAAATTCAGCCAGATCGAACGGCCATGGCCCAACAACACGGCAAGCCCGGCCAGGCAGACAGCCCAAGGCACAAAGGTTTGCAGGTCAAGCGCTTGCGATGGCGTGACGGCCGGCAATGCGTAGAGCCAAGGATAAAACCAGCGGGCAAAGACGATCGCTGCCACACCTTTGAGCACATCTACCAGAAGCACCGCTGAAGCGGGCAATTTCCCCAGGGTTCGCAACACGTTCGTCGCGCCGGTGGACTTGGACCCATGCTCGCGGACATCGATACCCTTGAGCAGTTTCCCCGCCAGATAACCCGTAGGCGTAGAGCCGAGGAGATAAGCGACCGCTAGTCCAATCGCGCTCGCTATCCAGAAAGCCATGGAACTGACCTCGAGACTCTAGCCGGCCGCGCCGCTCTGGTCGCGCCCGATGCGGCCGAGATGCGTGTCCTGAAAGCCGGTGGACAGTTTCAGGCCGTAGCCCAGGGCGCGGTCGATGGCGATGTGTGCGATCCAGATGAGCGCCACCGCAGTTGCGATGGGACCGGCAAACAGCACGCCCGCAAGCACCAGCACGAGCGGAGCTATCAGGATGTGCAGAGCGTTATAGGCGACGGCGCCGACCCGCGGCCCGGCGAGATAGCCCAGCATCGACAGGTCCGGCGCCAGGATGAGCAGCGCAAACAGCCACCAGGACACGCCCGTCATTGCGTAGACGATGACTGCCGCCACTGCGGCCGCGGCCCATTCCAGGCGGATCGCGAGATCGACGGGCCGCATCGCCAGGGATCAATCAACGCGCTTTGGGCGCAGCCTCACGACGATGTCGACATTGGCGATCTCCATGCCTTCCGGAGGCTCCGGCAGGTTGGATACGCTCACAGGGCCGCTGGCGATGTCGAAGATCCGGTTCTCGCCTTCGACATAGAAGTGATGGTGATCCGAGGTGTTGGTGTCGAAATAGGTTTTGGAGCCCTCGACCGCGAGGATGCGCAACAGCCCGGCCTCGGTGAACTGGTGCAGCGCATTGTAGACGGTCGCCAGCGAAACCGGCACGCCGGCAGCGATCGCCTCTTCATGCAGTTCCTCGGCCGAGAGATGACGGTCGCCCTTGGCGAAAAGCAGATCGGCCAGCGCGATGCGCTGGCGCGTCGGCCTCAGGCCGGCTTCGCGAACCCGCTTGTCCACAGCGACACTTTCCTTCCGGCAGTCCGAATCCATCTATCCCGTCGAAGCTCGTGGCTCAGCCCCATAGACAGGTCCAGAATGGCAAAAAGACGTCATCGCCAAAAACTGGACACCTCCCGACATATATTCTGTCGTCCAAATGCGATCAATAGCGCGCATTGACCCAGGCAGGCGCACGGGTTAAGCGCAAACGCCGGTTTCCGGCCACAAACAGAGTGTGTTAGGAAACCAACGACCGAGGGCGCCCTGCCGCCCGGAACGAAAACGGGGACGGAAGTTTATGGCGGGTCAAAAGTCCAGCTACGATTACGAGGAACTGCTTGCCTGCGCCCGCGGCGAGCTGTTCGGACCGGGAAACGCCCAGCTGCCCTATCCGCCGATGCTGATGTTCGACCGGATCACCGAGATCAGCGAGACCGGCGGCGCCTTCGATAAGGGTTTCATCCGCGCCGAATTCGACATCAAGCCGGATCTTTGGTTTTTCGCCTGCCATTTCATCGGCAATCCGATCATGCCTGGCTGCCTCGGCCTCGACGCCATGTGGCAATTGACCGGATTCTATCTCGGCTGGCTCGGCGAGCCCGGCAAGGGCATGGCGCTGTCGACCGGCGAGGTGAAGTTCAAGGGCATGGTGACGCCGTCGGTCAAGAAGGTCGAATATGGCGTCGACTTCAAGCGCGTGATGCGCGGCCGCCTCGTGCTCGGCATCGCCGATGGCTGGCTCAAGGCGGATGGCGAACCCATATACGCGGCAACGGATCTGAAGGTCGGCCTGTCCAAGCAGTCGGCCGCCTGATCGCCATCGCCACGGGGCCTCGCGCGTCCGCCGGATGCGCAAGGACACCGCGGCAGTTTATTTTGCGTATGATCAAAGGCGAAAACCGGCTAGGTTTTTCGCCAAAATACGCCGGAAGGAGTTGCGAATGAGACGTGTCGTAGTGACAGGCCTCGGCATTGTGTCGTCGATCGGCAACAATGCCAATGAGGTGCAGGCCTCGCTTTACGATGCCAAGTCCGGCATCAGCTTTTCCAATTCCTTCGCAGAGCATGGCTTCCGCTGCCAGGTGTGGGGCGCGCCGACGCTCGACCCCTCGGCAATGATCGACCGCCGCGCCATGCGTTTCCTGAGCCAAGGTGCAGCCTGGAACCATGTCGCCATGGATCAGGCGATCGCGGACGCCGGCTTGAGCGAAAGCGACATCACCAACGAGCGGACCGGCATCGTCATGGGCTCGGGCGGACCGTCGACCAGGACCATCGTGGAAGCCGCCGAAACCACGCTCAAGAACGGCAGCCCGAAGCGCATCGGCCCGTTCGCGGTGCCGAAGGCGATGTCGTCGACTGCTTCGGCCACTCTTGCCACCTGGTTCAAGATCCATGGCGTCAACTACTCGATCTCTTCGGCCTGCTCGACTTCGGCGCACTGCATCGGCAATGCCTATGAGCTGATCCAGTGGGGCAAGCAGGACATGATGTTCGCCGGCGGCCACGAGGATCTCGACTGGACCATGTCGGACCTGTTCGACGCCATGGGCGCCATGTCGTCGAAATTCAACGACAAAGCATCGACCGCTTCCCGCGCTTATGACGTCAACCGCGACGGCTTCGTCATCGCCGGCGGCGCGGGCGTGCTGGTGCTGGAAGAGCTGGAGCACGCCAAGGCGCGCGGCGCCAAGATCTATGCCGAGGTCGTCGGATACGGCGCGACTTCCGACGGCTACGACATGGTTGCTCCTTCGGGAGAAGGCGCGGTGCGCTGCATGCGGCAGGCGCTTGCCACGATCACGACGCCGGTCGACTACATCAACACGCACGGCACCTCGACGCCGGTCGGCGATTCCAAGGAAATGGGCGCCATCCGCGAGGTGTTCGGCGACAAGATGCCTTACATCACCTCGACCAAGTCCCTCACCGGCCATTCGCTCGGTGCAGCCGGTGTCCAGGAATCGATCTACTCGATCCTGATGTTGCAGGGCGGCTTCATCGGCGAGAGCGCCCATATCGAGGAGCTCGATCCGGAATTCGAGGGCATGCCGATCGTGCGCAAGCGCATCGACAACGCCAAGATCGACACCGTTTTGTCCAACTCCTTCGGCTTCGGTGGCACCAACGCAACGCTGATTTTCCAGCGCTATTCCGCATAAGGATTGCCTGATATGGACGGGCTGATGAAGGGCAAGCGCGGGCTTGTCATGGGTGTCGCCAACGATCATTCGATCGCCTGGGGCATCGCCAGGAAATTGTCCGAGCACGGAGCGGAGCTTGCTTTCACCTACCAGGGCGATGCCTTTGGGCGGCGAGTCAAGCCGCTTGCCGAAAAGCTCGGCGCTCCGCTGGTCGTGCCTTGCGACGTCGAGGACAGCGCCTCCGTCACCGCCACCTTCGAGACGCTTCGCGAAGCCTGGGGCGGGCTGGATTTCGTCGTCCACGCCATCGGCTTCTCCGACAAGAACGAACTCAAGGGCCTCTACGCCGACACCAGCCGCGACAATTTCGTCCGCACCATGGTGATCTCATGCTATTCCTTCACCGAGATCGCCCGCAATGCCGCCGCCCTGATGACGAACGGCGGCTCGATGATCACGCTGACCTATGCCGGGTCGGTGCGGGTCATGCCCAACTACAACGTCATGGGCGTCGCCAAGGCCGGCCTCGAGGCAAGCGTGCGCTATCTCGCAAACGACTACGGCCCGCGCGGCATCCGCGTGAACGGCATCTCGGCGGGGCCGGTGCGGACGCTCGCCGGTTCCGGCGTGTCCGATGCGCGCCATATGTTCTCCTATCAGCAGCGCAATTCGCCGCTGCGCCGCACGGTGACCATAGACGAGGTCGGCGGCTCGGCGCTCTACCTGCTGTCGGATCTGTCTTCGGGGGTCACCGGCGAAATCCACTATGTCGATTCCGGCTACCACATCGTGTCCATGCCGGCGCTCGAGGAACTGAAGCAGAACGACGGCGGCCGCGAATAATTCGCTAACGCAAAAAGTACTTCCAGTAAAATTGGATGCATTGGCGGAAACCCATTTTAAGGAGGTATCCGCTAAAAGGCCCTGCAGTTCAGGGACCTTGCATGTCTACAGTCCGCAACCCGAAGCGAACACCGCTGTTCCGGCTTATCACCATCGCCAGCTCGGGCATGGGCAGTTTCATCCTCGGGCTCTGGGGACTGCGGTTCGGCTTTGGCGATGGCCTGGCCGGCATGCCTGCGGAGACGATGGCGGGTATCATCGCCGCGCTCTGCGCCCTTTCCGCCGGTGGCGCCGCCCTGTCCTTCTTCGCGGGCGTCGATGAATCGGCCGAATACGTCTTCAAGGAAACGCATTTCGACAAGATGACCGGCCTGCTGTCGCGCCCGGCCATCGTCGGCAAGGTCGCAGCCGCCGCGTCGGAAACGATCGAGACCGGCGAACCGGTCTATCTGATCGATATCGACATCGACCGCTTCAAACAGATCAACGATGCCATAGGCTACAGCCATGGCGACGAGCTGATCCGCGCCTTCACCAAAAGGCTGAAGGAAACCATGCCGGAAGTTGCCGTGATCGGACGGCTCGGCGCCGGCGAATTCGCCGTGCTCTTGCCCGACCGCGAGATCCGAGGATCGCTCGAACGGTTCCTCGAAGCGTTTATCAACCGGATGTTGGAACCCTACCAGCTGCAGACACACCTGCAGTCGGTCAGCATGTCCGTCGGTATAGTGGCGATGCCGAAGGACGGCGTCGATCCTGTGCTCGTCCTTCGCCGCTCGAACCTGGCGCTGCAGAATGCGCGCGCAAGCGGCGTCGGCAACTGGTCGGTCTTCCACGCCGATATGGGACGGGTGGCGGACTACCGGCAATGGATCGAATCCGAGCTGAAGACCGCGTTCGACCGCGGCGACTTCAGCCTCCACTATCAGCCGCAATTCGACATGCCGACCGGCCGCGTGGTCGGTTACGAGGCGCTGATCCGCTGGAAGCATCCGGAGCGCGGCATGATCCCGCCGATGGAGTTCATTCCGATCGCCGAGGAGACCGGCATGATCAATCCGATCGGCGAATGGGTGCTGCGCAAGGCCTGCAGCGACGCTCAATATCTGCCGGAGGATTGCTTCGTCGCCGTCAACATCTCGCCGGTCCAGTTCATGACCAAGGACTTTGTCGGCATCGTGCGCGAGACCATGGCATCGACCGGCATCAAGCCGTCGCGGCTTGAGCTCGAAGTCACCGAGACGGCGATGATGCAGGACCGTGACCGTGCGGCCGTCATCCTGCAGCAGCTCGCCGACATGGGTATCTCGGTGGCCGTCGATGATTTCGGCACCGGTTATTCCAATCTGAGCTACCTGATCGACTTCTCGTTCGGCAAGCTCAAGATCGACCGCTCCTTCGTCAGCCGCATCGACACCGATTCCAGTTCGGGTGCAGTCGTCTCGACCATCGTCGGACTGTCGCGGGCGCTCGGCGTCGGCATCATCGCCGAAGGCGTCGAGACCGAGAACCAGGCAACGCTGCTGAGGGCCGCCGGCTGCGAGGTGGTGCAGGGCTATCTGTACGGCCGGCCAGCGCCGCTCAAGATCGAGCTCGGCCAGGCGCGGCCCGTCTTTAGCACGCGCGAGCCGGCACGCATCGTCAGCCTGCAGTAGCGCGCGGATCGCGTTGGCGCGGTACGCTGAACCGCTCCAACTATTTGTTTTAGGCAATTCCGAACGGAAACCGCTGCGCAGTTTTCCTGGAATTGCTCTTTTTCTTTGTCGCAAATCCGAACGGAAAACCGCTGCGCACTTTTCCTGAAATTGCTCTTTTTCTTTGTCGCAATTCCGAACGGAAAACCGCTGCGCACTTTTCCTGGAATTGCTCTTACCGTCGCGCTGAAAACACCTTGAACATGCCATCGCTCGCGACCTCGGCGTGGCTGGAGAAGGTGGCCGCCAGCATCTGCTCGTAAGGAAGCTGGCGATTGGCGACCATGAACAGGCGTCCACCTGGTTTCAGCGCCTTCGATGCCGCCCGGATCATGCCGGCGCCGATGCCCGGCTCCGCCGCCCGGCCGGTGTGGAAAGGCGGGTTCATGACGATCGCGTCATAGCGTCGTTCGACCGTTTCGGTCAGCAGATCGGTCCAGAAGAAACGTGGCTCGACGGCACCGCGGACATTGAGCCTGGCTGCTTCCAGGGCTTCGAAATCCGCTTCGTAGAGATCCAGAGCGGAGAGCCCCGTCGAGCGTTCCGCCACTTTCGCCGCCAGGTAGCCCCAGCCGGCGCAGAAATCGGCGGCGTTGCCCGCAAGACCCTGCGGCAGGCTATCCAGCAGAAGCTTCGACCCCGCGTCGACGCGATCGAAGGAGAACATGCCCGGCGCGGTACGAAAGCGGCCTTCCACAACCAGATCGGGGTTGGAGATACGAAGCGCCTCGGCCGCCTCCGCTCCGGCCCGGCGGAACCAGAAGGCGACGCCGTGATGTTTCGGCAGATGCGCTTCGAGCGGGACCAGCCCATCGATGCGTTTGCGCAGGCTGTCGACGCCGTCCTCCTTGCCGCCCGCGACGACAATCAGCCCGCCCGGAGACACGCGCTCGATCGCCTCGGCGATGCGCAGCTCGTTCTGGCCGCGATGCCGGCCACAGAGCACCAGGGCGGCGTCGAAGGCAGAACCTTCCGCCCGCGGCGTGACCGTGTAGCCTGACGCCTGCAGGGCGCGGAAATGCGGCCGGAAGCCTTGCACGAGATGCAGCGCCGCATCGAAGCCGTCGGGCAGCCGGAAGCCCGGCTCCGCGCCCAGGAACAGAACGTGGGCCTGTTTTTGCGGCAAAGGCAGCGCCTCGGCCTCAAAGGGATGAAACAGGGTCTTCAGCGGCTCGGCGGCCATCGCCTTCAAACTCTAAACAAAAACGGGCGCGACCTCGCGGCGCGCCCGTCCTGATTATCAGGTCCAGCCGATCAGGCGGCGTCTTCCTCGCCTTCCGGCTTCTTCTTCTCCTGAACGATTTCCTTGCCGGTCGCCTGGTCGACGACCTTCATCGACAGGCGGACCTTGCCGCGCTCGTCGAAGCCCATCAGCTTGACCCAAACCTTGTCGCCTTCCTTGACGACGTCGGAGGTCTTGGCGACGCGCTCATTGGCGAGCTGCGAGATGTGGACGAGGCCGTCGCGCGGGCCGAAGAAGTTGACGAAGGCGCCGAAGTCGGCCGTCTTCACGACCGTGCCTTCGTAGATCTCGCCGACTTCCGGCTCGGCAACGATGGTGTGGATCCACTTGCGCGCCGCCTCGATCTCCTTGGCGTTGGCCGAAGCGATCTTGACCGTGCCGTCGTCCTCGATGTTGATCTTGGCGCCGGTCTTCTCGACGATCTCGCGGATCACCTTGCCGCCCGAGCCGATGACGTCGCGGATCTTGTCGGTCGGGATGTGCATGACCTCGATGCGCGGCGCGAACTCGCCAAGCTCGGCGCGCGAAGACGAGATTGCATGCGCCATCTCGCCGAGGATGTGCAGGCGGCCGTCCTTGGCCTGGCCGAGCGCGATGCCCATGATCTCCTCGGTGATGCCGTCGATCTTGATGTCCATCTGCAGCGAGGTGACGCCATTGGCGGTGCCGGCGACCTTGAAGTCCATGTCACCGAGGTGGTCCTCGTCGCCGAGGATGTCGGAAAGCACCGCGAAGCGTTCGCCTTCCTTGATCAGGCCCATGGCGATGCCGGCGACGGGCTTGGCGATCGGCACGCCGGCATCCATCAGCGCCAGCGAGGTGCCGCAGACGGTCGCCATCGAGGACGAGCCGTTGGACTCGGTGATCTCGGAGACGACGCGCAGCGTGTAGGGGAACTGGTCGGCGGAGGGCAGCATCGGGCGGATGGCGCGCCACGCCAGCTTGCCGTGGCCGATCTCGCGACGGCCCGGCGAGCCCATGCGGCCGGTTTCACCGACCGAATAGGGCGGGAAGTTGTAGTGGAGGAGGAACTTCTCCTTGTACATGCCGGTGAGCGAGTCGACATACTGCTCGTCCTCGCCGGTGCCGAGCGTGGCCACGACCAGCGCCTGGGTCTCGCCGCGGGTGAACAGCGCCGAACCATGGGTACGCGGCAGGACGCCGACCTCGGAGACGATCTTGCGGACGGTCTTCAGGTCACGGCCGTCGATGCGCGAACCGGTATCGAGGATGTTCCAGCGCACGACCTTGGCCTGGAGCTCCTTGAAGACGGTGCCGATCTGCTCGGAGGCGTACTTGGCCTCCTCGCCCTCAGCCGGAGCGAACGCTGCCTTGACCTTCGCCTTGACGGCGTCGACGGCGGCGTAACGCGACTGCTTGTCAGTGATCTTGTAAGCCTCGCGCAACTCGTCGCCGACGATCTTCAGCATCTCGGCCTCGAGCTCGGAATAGTCCGGAGCGGTGAAGTCGCGCGGCTCCTTGGCGGCGACCTCGGCCAGCTTGATGATCGCGTCGATCACCGGCTGGAAGCTCTTGTGGCCGAACATGACGGCGCCGAGCATCAGGTCTTCCGAGAGCTCCTTGGCCTCGGATTCGACCATCAGCACGGCGTCGGCTGTGCCGGCGACGACGAGGTCGAGCTTCGATTCCTCCATCTCGTCGAGATGCGGGTTGAGCACGTACTCGCCGTTGATATAGCCGACGCGTGCGCCGCCGATCGGGCCCATGAAAGGCACGCCGGAGAGCGTGAGCGCGGCCGAGGTGGCGACGATCGACAGGATGTCCGGATCGTTCTCGAGGTCATGCTGGACGACGGTGACGACGATCTGGGTGTCGTTCTTGTAGCCGTCGGCGAAGAGCGGACGGATCGGGCGGTCGATCAGGCGGGAAACCAGCGTTTCCTTCTCGCTCGGACGGCCCTCGCGCTTGAAGTAGCCGCCCGGGATCTTGCCGGCGGCATAGGTCTTTTCCTGGTAGTTGACGGTGAGCGGGAAGAAATCGAGGCCGGGCTTCGGTTCCTTCATCGAAACGACGGTGGCAAGCACCACGGTCTCGCCATAGGTGGCGAGCACCGCGCCGTCGGCCTGGCGGGCGATCTTGCCGGTTTCCAGGATGAGCGGACGGCCGCCCCACTCGATTTCCACTTTGTGCTGATTGAACATATCTTGTCCTTCATATGCGGAAAGGGCCGCGCCGTCTCAACGGTCGCATCCCTTCCCTGGCTTCCTTCGGGCAGCCACGGGCAAGACAACGGGAAGCTCGATAAGTCCGACCCCACAAGCCGAGCGAGCATCCTGCAATCCTGCCCCATGACCGTCCACGGGCGGTTCCGAATGGCCCTTTGCACTTCCGGAACCGGTCTGGCCGACCGGTCGGCCAGCCTTGCGCGTGACGTCGAAAACCCCTGTTTCCGAGACGCGCCACGCGCGAAGTTCCCGGAGCGTATTCGCTCCATTTCAGCATCGAAACACCGGACCATCCGATGCGCCAATGCGCGACCGGCGGACTCTCCGGAGAGAGCCCGCCGGTCAATTCGTCAACGACGCAGACCGAGCTTGTCGATCAACGTCTGATAGCGCGCGTCGTCCTTGCGCTTGAGGTAATCAAGCAAGCTGCGGCGCTGGGAAACGAGAGCAAGCAGGCCACGGCGGGAATGGTTATCCTTCTTGTGGTCCTTGAAGTGCTCCGTCAGGTTCTTAATGCGCTCGGAAAGGATGGCAACCTGGACTTCCGGGGATCCGGTATCGCCCTTCGCGGTTGCGAATTCAGTCATCAGTTCCTTCTTGCGCTCGGCAGTAATCGACATCGTGTTTTTCCTTATCTGTTCGAGGAAACGGGACGCCCACAGCCGGGATGTCGTCCAGCAGGGGCCGGTGCAAGCAACGCGTCAGGGCGCGAAGCTGCGGCGCATATAGTGCAATTCCGGGCAAAACACCAGCCCAATTGTCAGGCCGGCTTGTCGCAGGTTCTTGCCGCAAAAACATAGGGTTCAGCCGCTACAGCCACTTCTTCCATTTGAAGAAGGCAACGAGCCCGACAGCGACGATCAACATGAACACCAGTGCTGCCGGGTAGCCGTAGTAAGCCTTCAGCTCCGGCATGTTCCAGGGCGAGCTTTCCGGCTCGAAGTTCATGCCCCAGACACCGACGAGGAAAGTGAGCGGCATGAAGATAACCGACACGATCGTCAGATAGGAGATGACATCGTTGGTGCGAGCCTGGGTCAGCGACAGGTGCATCTCTATCAGGCCGGTCAGCATGTCGCGCTGGTTTTCGACCAGCTCGATCAGCCGCAGCGAATGGTCGAGCGTGTCGTTGAAGAAGATCTTGGTCTCGGCCTTCACAAAGGGCACGTCGTTGCGGATCAGCGTCGCCAGCGCATCGCGCATCGGCCACAACACGCCCTTCAGCACGTTGGCATCGCGCCGCAACTCATGCAACTGCCGCATCTGATGCTTGTGCGGCGTGTTCAGCATCTGATCCTCGATGCCGTCGACCAATTCGCTCGCCGTTTCGATCGGCGGGAAATAGCTGTCGACGATGGCATCGATCAGCGCATAGGCAAGGTAGTCGGCGCCGCGCGAGCGCAGGCGATTGGGCATGGCCGCCGCGATACGCTTGCGCACAGGGTCGAACGGATCGCCCTCACGTTCCTGGAAGGTGACGACGAAGTTCCTGCCGAAGAACACCGCGATCTGCTCGTAGCGATGGGCGGTGACATCGTCGATCATGCGCATGACGACGAAGGCGTGATCCTCGAAGAAATCCACCTTGGGTCGCTGGCCGGTGTTGACGACATCCTCCAGCGCCAGCGGGTGCAGATTGAAAATCCGCCCGATCTCCTCGATCAGTTGGATGTTGGCGAGGCCGGTGCAGTCCAGCCAGACGACCGGCCAGCGGTCGCAATGGGTATTGAGCTCGTCGATGCTGGCATTGTCGATGGTCTTGAATTTCTCGGGCGAGATCAGTGTCAGCCGAAGCTCGCTGCGCCGCGCCGCCGGATCGGCGATGAGCGTGCCCGGCGACGCCCCGACCGGCGGTCGGCGGATGTTGAGCGGCGCCCGTTTCCTGACGGTATCAGCCTTTGCCATGAGCTCCTCGGGCGCGAAATCGAAACCGAAACTACTTTACGCAATTCCAGGCCGAGAACCGTACGCGCTTTTCCTGGAATTGATCCAGCCGAGCGCCGTCAACCGGTAAAGACCCGCTTGGGCTTGAACATGCCCTGCTCGATGGCGCCGATGGCGACGAGCTTGCCGCGCGCCGTGGCGCATGCCTCGTCGGCCTCGACCGGCGCATCGCGGCCGCGAATGATGACGGGATTGCCGAGGCGGATCTTGGTCGCCGCGTCGTCGCTGACGGCGACCTGGGGCAGGCAATCGAGCGCGACAGCGGTATCGACCAGCAACGCGTCGATGGCGCTGAAATCGATCGGCGCCCCGGCCTCGTCCTGGCCTTCATCAGTTTTGCCGCTGAAGCGCGCCGCTTCGAGCTCGGCGACGGTGACGAAATCCTCCGCCGTGAACGGCTCGACCTCGACGCGGCGCAATTCGGCTATATGGCCGAAGCAGCCCAGATCGCGGCCCATGTCGCGCGCCAGCGAGCGTACGTAAGTGCCCTTGCCGCATTCGACCTCGAAGACGCTGCGGTCGCCACCATGCTCGACGAGATCGAGACGTCCGATCTCGATCTCGCGCGCAGGGATATCGACCGTCTCGCCGTCGCGGGCGAGGTCGTAGGCGCGTTCGCCGGCGATCTTGATGGCCGAGAATTGCGGCGGCGTCTGCATGATGACACCCGTGTATTTCGGCAGCAGCGCTCTCACCTCGGCCTCGGCCGGGCGCTGGCCGGAACTGTTCGTCACCGGGCCTTCGAGGTCGTCGGTCGAGCGTTCCTCGCCCCATGCAACGGTGAAGCGGTAGACCTTGGCACCGTCCTGAACGTAAGGCACGGTCTTCGTCGCCTCGCCGAGCGCGATCGGCAGCATGCCGGAGGCCAGCGGATCGAGCGTGCCGGCATGGCCGGCCTTCTCCGCCTGGAACAGCCATTTGATCTTCGAGACCGCCTCGGTCGAGCCCATGCCGACCGGCTTGTCCAGCACCACCCAGCCGGAAACCGGCCGGCCCTTCCTCTTGCCGCGACGCGCCACTTAGCCCTCGTCCTTGTCGTTGTTCTCATTCTGGTCATCGAGATCGCGCGCGACTTCGGGCGACTTCAGCAACTCGTTGATCCTGGCGAAATTGTCGAAGGAAGTATCGAGCCGGAAGCGGATCTCCGGCATGTACTTCATCTGCCGCAGCGCGCCGGTGATGCGGCCGCGGATGAATTTCGCATGCTTGTTGAGGGCGCCCACCACGGAATCGGCGTCACCGACGCCCAGCGGTGAAACGAAGGCGGTAGCGATCTTGAGGTCGGGCGACATGCGCACCTCGGAGACCGAGACGACGGTGTTCTCGATCACCGGGTCGATGATCTCGCCGCGCTGCAAGGTCTCGGAGAGGGCATGGCGCACCTGCTCGCCGACGCGCAGCATGCGCTGGGAGGGGCCTGATGTTGTTGGACGGGACATTTCTTCAATCCTGAAATCGTGAAGCGCGGGATGGGACCGCGCCACATGTCTCAAATACGAATAAGGTCTGGGCGGCAGCCTTTCGGCCGCCGCCCGGGTCATTCCGGCTAGTATATCCGAATTTAGAGCGTCCTGCTCACCATCTCGACGCGGAAGCACTCGATGACGTCACCGACACGCATGTCCTCGTAGTTCTGGAAGGCCATGCCGCATTCCTGGCCGACCGGCACTTCCGGAACCTCGTCCTTGAAGCGCTTGAGTGTCTTCAACGTGCCTTCGTGGACGACGACGTTGTCGCGGATCAGGCGGACGCCCGCGCCACGTTCGACCTTGCCTTCGGTGACGCGGCAGCCGGCGATCTTGCCGACCTTCGAGATGTCGAAGATCTCGAGGATCTCGGCATTGCCGATGAAGGTCTCGCGCCGCTCCGGCGAGAGCATGCCGGAGAGCGCCGCCTTCACATCGTCGACCAGGTTGTAGATGATCGAGTAGTAGCGGATCTCGATGCCCGCGGCGGTCGCCGCGGCACGCGCCTGCGCATTGGCTCGGACGTTGAAGCCGATGATCGCGGCACCCGAGGTTTCGGCCAGCGACACGTCGCTTTCGGTGATGCCGCCAGCGCCGGCGTGCACGATGCGCGCGCGCACCTCGTCGTTGCCGAGCTTTTCGAGCGCGGCATTGATCGCCTCGATCGAGCCCTGCACGTCGCCCTTGATGACCAGCGGGAATTCCTTAAGCCCGCTCGTCTGCAACTGCGACATCATCTGCTCGAGCGAACCGCGCTGGCCGGCGTGCTTGGCCACCGCCTTCTCGCGCGCCAGGCGCTGACGGTACTCGGTGATTTCACGCGCGCGCGCCTCGTTGTTGACGACGGCGAAGCGGTCGCCCGCCTGCGGCGTGCCCTGCAGGCCGAGCACCTCGACCGGCATCGCCGGCGGCGCTTCCGGCACATGCTCGCCGCGATCGTTGACGAGTGCGCGGACACGGCCCCATTCGTTGCCGGCGACGAGAATGTCGCCCGGCATCAGCGTGCCGGTCTGGACCAGAACGGTGGCAACGGGACCACGACCCTTGTCGAGCTTGGCCTCGATGACCGCGCCTTCGGCGGTGCGGTCGGGGTTGGCCTTGAGGTCGAGGATTTCGGCCTGCAGCAGGATCGCCTCGAGCAGCTTGTCGATGTTGGTGCCCTTGGTCGCCGACACTTCGACGTCCAGCACTTCGCCGCCCATCGATTCGACGAACACTTCATGGCGCAGGAGTTCGGCGCGCACCTTTTGCGGGTCGGCGTCGCGCTTGTCGATCTTGTTGATCGCCACGATGATCGGGACGCCGGCTGCCTTGGCGTGATTGATCGATTCGATCGTCTGCGGCATCACGCTGTCGTCGGCCGCCACCACCAGCACGGCGATGTCTGTGACCTGGGCGCCGCGGGCGCGCATGGCCGTGAAGGCGGCGTGGCCGGGCGTGTCGATGAAGGTGATCTTCTGACCATTCTTCTCGACCTGATAGGCGCCGATGTGCTGGGTGATGCCGCCGGCCTCGCCGGAAACGACATTGGCGTTGCGGATTGCATCGAGCAACGAGGTCTTGCCGTGGTCGACATGGCCCATGATCGTCACGACGGGCGGACGCGACACCAGGTCTTCCGGACGGTCGGCGATGTTGAACAGGCCTTCCTCGATGTCGGACTCGGCAACGCGGCGAACCGTGTGGCCGAATTCCGAAGCAACCAGTTCGGCCGTGTCGGCGTCGATGACGTCGCCCGGCTTCAAGATCTGGCCCTGCTTCATGAAGAACTTGACCACGTCCACGGCGCGCTCGGACATGCGCTGCGCCAGTTCCTGGATGGTGATGGTTTCGGGCAGGATCACTTCACGCATGACTTTCTCGCGCGGCTCGTTGTGCAGCGCGCGTTTGAACTTCTCCTGGCGGCGTCGCATCGACGACAGCGAACGGCCGCGCGCATCCTCGTCGGAAAGCGCCGAATTCAGCGTCAGCTTGCCGCGGCGGCGGTCTTCCTCGCCCTTAGTGGGCTTGGCCGGACGCGCCACCTCGGGCGTGGCGAGACGGCGAGCGGGCGCACCGGCACCACCGCCGCCAGCACCGGCACGCCTCGGCTTGACCTCCTCGTCGTCATCGGCCGTGGCAACGTCCGCGGCCTGCGGCGCGCGGCGGCGGGCCTCTTCCTCGGCACGACGGCGGGACTCGGCCTCGGCCTGGAGACGCGCCTCTTCCTCGGCCTGACGGCGCGCGGATTCCTCGCGCTCGCGCTTGCGGCGTTCTTCTTCCTCGGCGCGGCGCTTGGCCTCTTCCTGAGCGCGCTGGCGGTCCTCGATCTCGCGGGCCTTGGAGCCTTCGAGCGCCCTGCGGCGCGCTTCCATCTCGCCACGCGACAACTCATTCAGCACCATGCCCGAGCGTTCCGGCTGCGGCGGCGCCTTCGGCGCTTCCTGCACGGCAGGTGCCGGCGCCGCTGCAGCTGTGGGCTTGGGCGTGAAGACGGACGGCGCCACCGGCTCCGGCTTGTCGCCAGGCAGCGAGAACTTGCGCTTCTTGGTCTCGACCACGACCGACTTGGTGCGGCCGTGCGAGAAATTCTGGCGCACGGTGCCCTGCTCGAGGCCGGGGCGCTTCAGCGTCAAGGTCTTCTTCGGCGTAACGCTCAACGTCTTGTCGTCGCCCGATTTCGTATCACTCATTCCATATCCTCTGCGGCATCATCTTCGTCGGCAACGGCCGCAAGCATTGCCAAATCGTCCGGGGTCCCGCCCCGATACCGGTCGAGCGCGACCATGCGCTTCTCGACCGCTTTTCCTGCGTCCTGCGCGAGGACGGCAGCATGTATCACATTTGTGCCCCCCAATGCCAAGCTCAACTCGGCCTCGGGGAAAAGTTTGTAGGCAAGGATGGCGGGGCCGCCGAGATGAACGGTTGCCCGCCGTGCCTGGCTGATCTTGCGGACGCCGTCGTCCGAGGCCTCAGCCGCGTGCAGCACGAAGAGTGCCTGCCCGTCACGCACGGCAGCCTCTACCTTGGCGGCGCCGAGAACGACCGCTCCAGCCTTGCGAGCAAGACCCAGCATGCCCAGGGCGGATCGGGAAAGCAGCCCGTCGACCATGTCGCCGAGATCGGCCGGAACCGCGACCTGCGCCTTGAAGGCGCGGCCAAACAGGTTCTTCGCCGCTGCCTTCTCGATATGTAGGCGATCAGCGGTGACCCAGCAACCGCGGCCGGGCAGATTTCTCTTGATGTCCGGAACGACGGCCGAATCCGGGCCGACGACGAAGCGGATCAGCTCATCCGCTTCGGCCTGCCTGCGCGTAACGATGCAGGTGCGATCGTTCATCTCGTCCACGGGCCTTGCGACTGGTGGTCACCTCACGCACCGACGGTTTCGCCGGCCGATTCTTCCTCAGCGGCCAGTTCTTCCTCGGATATCCAGCCGGCCTTCTTGCGCGCGGCCAGCACCATCTGCTCGGCATCGGCGCGCGAGACGCCGTGATCGGCGAGCACGCCGGGATAGACCTTGGTCTCGCCGTCCTTGCGCTCCTTCCAGCCGATCAGATCATCGGCGGCGTAGCCGGCGAAGTCCTCGATCGTCTTCACGCCATCCTCGCCAAGCGTCACCATCATGGCCGTAGTGATGCCGGGAATCTCGCGCAACTCGTCCTGGACGCCGAGCGCCTTGCGCTTCTCGTCGTGCTCGGCCTCGATCTTCTCCAGATATTCGCGGGCGCGCGACTGGATTTCCGACGCGGTGTCCTCGTCGAAGCCGTCGATCGAGGAGATCTCACCTGAGTCGACATAGGCGACTTCCTCGACGCTGGTGAAGCCTTCGGAGGCGAGCACCTGGCCGACCATCTCGTCGACGTCGAGGGCTTCCATGAAGAGTGCCGAGCGCTCGACGAATTCCTTCTGGCGACGCTCGCTCTCTTCCTGCTCGGTCAGGATGTCGATGTCCCAGCCGGTGAGCTGCGAGGCGAGGCGCACGTTCTGACCGCGGCGGCCGATGGCCAGCGACAGCTGGTCGTCCGGCACCACCACCTCGATGCGCTCGGCATCCTCGTCGAGCACCACCTTGGCGACCTCCGCCGGCTGCAAGGCGTTGACGATGAAGGAAGCGGCCGAAGGCGACCACGGAATGATGTCGATCTTCTCGCCCTGCAATTCGCCGACCACCGCCTGGACGCGGCTGCCGCGCATGCCGACGCAGGCGCCGACCGGATCGATCGAAGAATCGCGCGAGATGACTGCGATCTTGGCACGCGAGCCCGGATCGCGGGCGACCGACTTGATCTCGATGATGCCGTCGTAGATTTCCGGCACTTCCATGGTGAAGAGCTTGGCCATGAACTGCGGATGGGTACGCGACAGGAATATCTGCGGACCGCGCTGCTCGCGGCGCACGTCGTAGACATAGGCGCGGACGCGGTCGCCGTACTTGTAGTTCTCGCGCGGGATCAGCTCGTCGCGGCGGATGATCGCCTCGCCGCGGCCAAGGTCGACGATGACGTTGCCGTATTCGACGCGCTTGACGGTGCCGTTGACGATCTCGCCGATGCGGTCCTTGTACTCGTCATACTGACGATCACGCTCGGCCTCTCGCACCTTCTGCACGATGACCTGCTTGGCCGACTGGGCGGCGATGCGGCCGAAATCCATCGGCGGCAGCTGCTCGGCGATGAAATCGCCGATCTGGGCATCGGGATTGCGCTCGCGCGCCGTGGAAAGTGCGATCTGCGTCGCGTAGTCCTCGACTTTCTCGACCACCTCCATCAGCCGCTGGAGCTTCATCTCGCCCGTATTGGGATTGATGTCGGCGCGGATGTTGGTTTCCTGACCGTAGCGCGAGCGCGCCGCCTTCTGGATCGCATCGGCCATGGCGGCGATGACGATCTGCTTGTCGATCGACTTTTCACGCGCGACCGCATCGGCGATCTGCAGCAGTTCGAGCCTGTTGGCGCTTACAACCATTGTCTTTCTCCCGACTTCGCACCGGGCACACGGCCCGAAAGCTCAATCAACTTTCCTGTTCTGTTTCGTTTCCTTCGCCGGCGACGGCATCTTCCGCTTCACCCCGGCGTTTCTTTGCTTCCTTGCGGGCCCGGTTGTCCTTCGACAGGGCCTCGCGGATGAGGTCGTCGGTCAGCACGAGCCGCGCCTCGGAAATCGCATCAAAGGGCACGCGCACCGTCGGCTCTTCGCCGTAGGCCGCCTTATCGCGCTCCAGCAGGATGCCGTCGGCGTCCGCCTCGGCGATCTTGCCCTTGAAGCGCTTGCGGTCGCCAATGAGGACCGAGGTCTCCATCTTGACCAGATGGCCGGTCCAGGTGGCGAAATCCGACTTGCGCACCAGCGGCCGGTCGATGCCGGGCGATGACACTTCGAGATGATACGCCTTTTCGATCGGATCCTCGACATCAAGTGCGGGCGAAACCGCGCGGCTGACCTCTTCGCAATCCTCGACGGTCATGGTGCCGTCCTCGCGCTCGGCCATGATCTGCAGCGTCAGCCCGTTCTGTCCGGTCAGTTGCACCCGCACCAGGCGAAAGCCGATGGCTTTGAGCACCGGCTGCACGATCAGCGCAATGCGCGCATCAATGCCGCTTTCGCGGATGATACGGTCGTCGGCTTCGCTTGCCGCTGCGGTCATTGGATCCCTGTCGCTTTGTCGCTCCGGCCGGCAGGTAATAAAAAAGAGCGGGACCGGGTGGACCCACTCTTCGTCATACCGACCAAGAATTTGAAGCCGATATAGACGATCCCGGCCGGCGTTTCAAGCCTGACGGTGACAGCAGACAAAGTTGACCGCAGGATCAGCACTGCCTCTGGAGCATGACGGCCACGCGCCAGCGCCACTGTGATTTCCGTCTGCCAGCACCTATCTATGTTGCAGTGCAAAAAGAAAGGTCGCGAGCGGTGGCACGCGAAGGGTATTTGTCATGGACCGCGGATTGTTTTTCGTAATCGGTGATTTTCTAACCACGTTCGGCAGCGCCGCAGCCGCATCGCGCTCCGTCGAGGCCGGCCGCAAGCCGCGCCGCGGCGATCTGAAGAAGCTCGGCATCGACCCTACCGCCTTCGACAAGATCGGGCGCTTCTAAATTAGGGGGCAGGTGACTGGGGCGCTTCGCCCTCTGAGATTTCCGGGGCTACTTCCGGATAAAGGTCAAATAGGCAGGCCGCCCTCCCTCGCGGATAGCCTTGGACTCGTAGCGCGTGCCGGGCCAGCCCTGATAGGAGGTGTGCCAATCGGCGGCCTCGCTCGCCTGCCAGGCGAAGTTGCCATTGGCACGGCAGGCGAGCAGCGTCCAGTTCACGTAGCTGTCGATATCGGAGGCGAAGCGGAACCTGCCGCCCGCTTTCAGCACCCGGACGAACCGATCGAGATTGGCCGAGTTGACGAAGCGCCGCTTCCAGTGCTTCTTCTTCGGCCAGGGATCGGGATAAAGCAAATCGATGCCGTCGAGCGAGGCCGGCGGCAGCCAGTCGAGCAGGCGCGTGGCATCGTCGTCATAGACCCTCAGATTGGCCAGCGGCGCCTTGGCGAGCGCCGTCATCATCTTGGCCATGCCGTTGACGAAGGGCTCGACGCCGATGAAGCCGATCGCCGGCGCCTCCGTCGCGCGATGCAAGAGATGCTCGCCGCCGCCGAAGCCGATCTCGAGCTGAAGAGCCGAAACGTTCGCCTTGAACAGCGTGTTGAGATCCGCCGGAGCCTCCGCCGTCAGGTCGAGCCGGTAGGTGCGCAGGCCGCTTTCAAGCGCCGCGGCCTGCTGCGGGCGGATGGTCTTGCCGTGCCGGCGGCCGAAAAATCCTTCGGTCGCGCGGCTCGGCCTGTCGTTTGGCACCATGAATAGGCTTGGCGACGCCGTCAGGCGGCAATCGCATCGGCAACCGCGTCCTTGAGGGCCTTGGCGAGGTCCGTCTTCTCCCAGGAGAAGGAACCGTCGCGGCCGGCCTTGCGGCCGAAGTGGCCATAGGACGAGGTTTTCGCGTAGATCGGCTTGTTGAGGTCGAGATGACGGCGGATGCCGGAAGGCGACAGGTCCATCACCTTGCGCAGCGCCTCCTCCAGCCTGGCCTCGTCGACCTTGCCGGTGCCGTGCAGGTCCACATACACCGACAACGGCTGGGCGACGCCGATGGCGTAGGACAGCTGGATGGTGCAGCGGTCAGCGAGCTTGGCCGCCACCACGTTCTTGGCGAGATAGCGTGCCGCATAGGCGGCCGAACGGTCGACCTTGGTGGTGTCCTTGCCCGAGAATGCGCCGCCGCCATGGGGTGCCGCGCCGCCATAGGTGTCGACGATGATCTTGCGGCCGGTGAGGCCGGCATCGCCGTCGGGACCGCCGATCACGAACTTGCCGGTCGGGTTGATGTACCAGTTGCAGTCTTCGGCGACCTTGAGATCGCCAAGCGCCTCGCGGATATAGGGCTCGACGACCTTGCGGACCTTCTTGGAATCCCAGCTCGAATCGAGATGCTGGGTGGAAAGCACGATCTGCGTCACTTCCGCCGCCTTGCCGTTGGCATAGCGCACGGTGACCTGGCTCTTGGCGTCCGGGCCGAGCTTGCCGGCCTCGCCATTGCCTTCATGGCGCGCGGCGGCCAGGAGTTCGAGAATCTTGTGGCTGTAATAGATCGGCGCCGGCATGAGGTCCGGCGTCTCGCGGCAGGCATAGCCGAACATGATGCCTTGATCGCCGGCACCTTCCTCGCCCTGACGGTCGGCGGCATTGTCGACACCCTGGCCGATATCCGGCGACTGGCCGTGCAGCAGCACTTCGATCTTGGCCGTCTTCCAGTGGAAGCCTGCCTGCTCGTAGCCGATCTCGCGAATTGCCTTGCGGGCGACCGATTTGAACTTGGCCGGATTGACGACAGGGTGGCCCGACGCATCCTTGAGGACGTTGCCGGCCTTGTCCTTCTTCAGCAGGGTCTCGGGAACCCTGACCTCGCCGGCGATGACGACGCGGTTGGTGGTGGCCAGCGTCTCGCAGGCGACGCGCACCTTCCACGGGTCCATGCCCGTCTTCTTGGCTTCGCGATAGACGAGATCGACGATTTCGTCGGAGATACGGTCACAGACTTTGTCGGGATGGCCCTCGGAGACCGATTCCGAGGTGAAGAGATAGTTCTGCCGCGTCACGGGTGTCCCCTCTTGAAAAAAAGATCGGCAGGGCTGCCGATTTTTTGGCGCGCCACGTGTTAGCGGTGCCGGGCGCCGCTCGTCAAGCGGCGCGACGGATCTGGCATGAATGTCGGCACAAGTGGCTTGTGCCACCAGCGGCAGGCACCGCCGGTAGCAGAGCCTGGAATTACTCGGCGTCATCCGGGGAAAGGGACTTCACAAGATCGATGATCCTGCGCCGCACCTTGACGTCGGGTATCTTGACGAAGGCGCGATTGAGCTGAAGTCCCTCCGGGCTGCCGCAGAATTCGATGGCGAACGCCATCGAAGCATCTTCGGCGAATCCTCGATTGCCGGCCCCGGCCTCCTGCCCCGGGGCATCCTCGAAGAAGAACGCGACGGGCACGCTCAGGATTGAGGCGATCGCCTGCAGACGACTGGCCCCAACCCTATTCGTCCCCTTTTCGTACTTCTGGATCTGTTGAAACGTGATACCGAGATTTTCACCCAGCTTTTCCTGGCTCATTCCAAGCATATTGCGACGCAGCCGAATACGACTCCCGACATGGATGTCGATCGGATTCGGCTTCTTCTTGTTCTCTTCTGTCATTTTTTCCTCGCCGAATTTTTCCGGCTTTTTCTATTTTTGCCGCCCAAACGAAGCCGGAGCCACCTGCCCCAACAGACCCCTCCAGCCGACTTCGAGAAAATTTTAGGCGTTACAGTATGAGTTTCTAATGTGCCGACTGTCAATTCACCCGTAGCCGCTGCCTTACATTCAATGTGAAGGCGGCCAGGGCAAACAGCAACATGATCAGCAATCCGTTAATGCGCCGCTGATCGGCGGACAGCAGGGCGTGCCCGGAAATCGGTACATGCGCATCGATGGCGCCGCGCGCGTCGACCGCCAAGGCATCGACGATGCGTCCCCGCGAATCGACAACGGCGGAGATGCCGTTGTTGGCGGCACGCAACAAAGGCAACCCGTTCTCCACCGTGCGAATCTGCGCCTGCCTGAAGTGCTGATACGGGCCTGGAGTGTCGCCAAACCAGGCATCGTTCGTAACGTTCACAATAAGTTCAGATGACGCCGCGTCAACCGCCACAAGGTCAGGAAAAATGACCTCGTAGCAGATGAAGGGCGCGGCGCTGAGGCCGTTCGGCACCGCGATCGGATGCCGCTCGTTGCCGGCGGCGAAATTCATCGGTCCGGCGACGAGCTGACCTATGCCGAAACGCTCGAACAGCTCGGCAAAAGGCAGATACTCGCCGAACGGCACCAGATGCACCTTGTCGACGGCATCGACGATCTCGCCCTTGTCGTTGATTGCCACCACGGAATTGTAATAGCGAGTGCCGGCGTTCCCTGCGCCGCCCTCCTCGCGCACGACGCCGGCGACCAACATCTGGCCCTCGCCCAGCATGTCGCCCAGCGCCGTCAGCGCATCCGGACGCTCGGTGAACAGGAACGGCACGGACGTTTCCGGCCACAGGATCAACTGCGGCTTGGCGTGGCCCTGCTCCGGTGCCTTTGCCGATATCCCCATCAGCGTGGCGAAGATGCGGTCGCGCACCGAGGCATCCCACTTCTCGCTGAGGTCGACGGCGGGCTGGACGATGCGAACGTCGATCGAGCGGGTAGCCGGCTCGGCCGGGGTTGCAAGCCTGAAATAGCCGAAGCCGACATCGGCGGCGACAAGGATGACGGACAGGGCAAGGCCCAACCTCAGATGCCGGCGCGCGGCGACAAGAGCGGGAAGCGAAAAGACGAAGACGGCAAGCGCGTTCATGCCGATCATGCCGGTCACCGACACGCTTTGCATCAGGAGCGGCACCGGCATCGCGGCATAGCCGACGGCGTTCCAGGGGAAGCCGGTGAAGAGGAAGTCGCGCAGCCATTCGGCGAGGCCGAAGCCGAAGGCGAGCGCCGCGATGCGGCCGATATCGCTGCTCCAGAAAAGCCGCGCCACAACTGCCGCAAAGCCGTAGAAAAAGGCGAGCGCGAAGGGGATGCCGACTACTGCCAGGGGCAAAGCCCAGGCGAAGGTGTCGGCCTCGACCAGAAGCGCCTGGCCGATCCACCAGAGGCCAGCGAGGAAATAGCCGAACCCGAACCACCAGCCGATGGCGAAAGCCGGACGGAGGCGACGCAGCCAGCCGTCGGAGGCCTCACCCGTCGAGCCGTCGAGCAGCCAGACCAGTACCGGAAACGAGACGAAGCAGACGGCGAAGAAATCGTAGGGCGCCTGGGCGAGGACCGCGAGCGCTCCGGCGGCAAACGCCACCAGCGCCCGCCGCCACCCCCAAAGCAGAATTATCCGGCCGGCAAAGCGCTGCATATAGCTTCCCAAGTCGCGCGAATCAGGGTGCCAGAGATTTAACAGGCCGCGCCGCCTGCTCCAAATGGCGGTGATTTGAGGGACGGCTTTCTAAGGCGCGTAGCATCGAAGCGCCACACACCTCGGGCGACATGCATCAGCGATGCCAGCCCTCGATCCGCAGACCGCTCAGCCGCTCGGCCTCCTCTTTGGGCACCACCCGCATGGTTTGCGTGAAGGTCCATATATGCCCTTCGGGATCGCGGGCACGGTATTGCCGCTCGCCATAGAAATGGTCGACGGGTTCTTCGAGAATTTCCGCGCCCGCCGCGCGCCTTCTCGCAATGGGCGTCGAGGTCTTCCTGCAAACGGATGTAAACCGACTGAGTGTTCCTGCCGCCGACCGAAGCCGGGCTGGCAATGTGCTCGGCCCATTCGGAATCGACGATGATGTAGCCATCGCCGAACCGCATTTCGGCATGGACGAGCCGTCCATCCGTATCGCTGACCAGCATGCTCGGCTCGAAGCCGAACGCCGCCTGAAGCCAGGCCAGAGCCGTATGCGGATTTTGATAGAAGACGCCGGAACCGAGGACAGCATGCTTGAACGGATCGTCGACCGGCATGACGCGACGAAATCAAGCCTGCTCGGTGCGCGCGGCGCGGCGGCGCTGCCGTTCGCCCTTCGGGCTCTGCACGATGCGCACACGCTTGACGCGGCGCGGATCGGCGTCGAGCACGTGGAATTCGAAGCCCGGTATGGCCTGCACCACTTCGCCCCTGGCCGGGACTCGGCCGAGCGTGTTGAAGATCATGCCGCCGATGGTGTCGACATATTCGCCATGCTCGCCGGCGGCGAAATCCTCGCCGATCATTTTGGCGACCTCGTCGATCTCGGCCTTGCCGTCGACCACGAAGACGCCGTCGCCGGCCTGGGTGATCATCGGCTCGTCGTCATCGTGCTCGTCCTCGATGTCGCCGACCACCATCTCGACGATGTCCTCCAGCGAGGCGAGGCCGTCGGTGCCGCCATATTCGTCGATGACGAGCGCCATCTGGGTGCGCGTCGTCTGCATGCGCCCCATCAGGTCGGAGGCAAGCATGGAGGGCGGCACGAACAGCACCGGTCGGATCAGGTCGAGATCGCCGATGGTGCGCGCGAGGTCGACCTGGGCGAGATCGAGAACGATCGGCGCCGGGGTCTTCCTGTTGGCGCGGCCCTTCTTGACGCGGGCGACCTTGGTGATGTGGGCAAGAACGTCGCGGATGTGGACCATGCCGCGCGGATCGTCGAGCGTTTCGGAATAGACCGGCATGCGGGAATGGCCGGATTGCTCGAAAAGGCCGAGCAGATCGCCGAGCGAGGTGGTGATCTCGACCGCCTCGATGTCGGCGCGCGGCACCATCACATCCTCGACGCGCACCTCACGCAGGCGCAGGATGTTGTTGAGCATGGCGCGTTCGCCGGGCGAGAAGGATTCGGCATCGGTGGCCGTCTCGGCGAGGGCGTCGGCGATCTCCTCGCGCAGGTTGGTGCCGTTGCGGTGCCGGAACAGGCCGAGCACGCGATCGAAGAGCGAAGGACCGGCATGCGAAGGCTCAGCGGCCGCGCTGCCGGTCGGAATACTCGGACTGGAGCCTTCTTCCGACTTTTCGGAAGGCTTGGCCGCACTGCCGGCGTCCGGAAGGGCGGCAGTTTCTGGTTTGTCGTTCATCGCCATCAGGTCAATTGGTCTTTTTTGTTACGCGTAGGGATCGGGAATGGCAAGCCTCGCGAGCGCGGCGCGCTCGATCGCTTCCATCTCCTCGGCCTCGGCGTCGGTCTCGTGATCATAGCCCAGAAGATGCAGCAGGCCATGGATGACGAGATGGGTGATATGGTTCGCCAGCGGCTTGTCTTCCAGTCCAGCCTCGCGCGCGACCGTCTCGGAGGCCAGCACGACGTCACCCAGCATCGGCGGCAGCGGACCGCCTTTCGGGAAGGAAAAAGCCGGGAAAGACAAGACGTTGGTCGGCTTGTCCTTGCCGCGCCACTCGGCGTTGAGGGTCTGGACATGGGCATCGTCGGAAAAAACGATGCTGAGCTCGGAGGCGCCGCTTGCGCCGGTTTCGGAAAACGCTGCCGCGACGGCGCGATCGACGAGGCGCGTCAGCTCGGCCTCCGCGGGCCAATCGCCGGCCTCGACGAAAATATCGATGTCGACCGGCGTCCCGCCGCTGGATTCCGGATTTTCAGCCATATGGCTTGATCAGTTCTCGGCGCCCAGGCCCCTGGCCAGCTTGCCGTCGCGGTCATAGGCCTTGACGATCTCGGCAACCAGCGGATGCCGCACGACGTCGCCCTCGTTGAAGCGGACCGTGACGATGCCCGGCACGCCGTCGAGGATGCGCAGCGCCTCGACCAGGCCCGACTTGGTGTTGGGCGGCAGGTCGATCTGGGTCGGATCGCCGGTGACGATCATGCGCGAGTTCTCGCCGAGACGCGTCAGGAACATCTTCATCTGCATCGGCGTGGTGTTCTGCGCTTCGTCGAGGATCACCGCGGCGTGCGCCAGCGTGCGCCCGCGCATGAAGGCGAGCGGCGCGATCTCGATGACCTCGGCGGCGATCGCGCGCTCGACCTTGTCGGCCGGCATCATGTCGTAGAGCGCGTCATAGAGGGGCCGCAGATACGGATCGACCTTCTCCTTCATATCGCCGGGCAGGAAGCCCAGCCGCTCGCCGGCCTCGACGGCCGGGCGCGACAGCACGATGCGCTCGACCATGCCGCGCTCCAGAAGCATCGCCGCATGAGCCACCGCCAGATAGGTCTTGCCGGTGCCGGCCGGGCCGATGCCGAAGACCATTTCGGAGCGCTCCAGCGCGCGCATATAGGCGTCCTGGTTGAGCGAACGGGCATAGATCGTGCGCTTGCGCGTCGCGATCTGGGCGGCCGAGACCTTGCCCTTGCGCTCCATGGTCGGCAGCGTCAGCTGGTCGTCGGCGGCGATCGCCATGCGCACGGCGCCGTCGACGTCCGACTGGCCGATGTCGGCGCCCTTCTGCAGGATGCCGTAGAGCGTATCCAGCGCGCGGCGCGCCTGCTCGGCCGCCGAAGCCGATCCCTTGATCGCAAGCTGGTTGCCGCGCGAGCGGATGTCGACGCCGAGCTTCTGCTCGAGCCGGGCCAGGTTCTCGTCGAACTGGCCGTAAAGGGCGCTGGCAAGCTTGTTGTTGTCGAAGGTCAGTACGATGTGCGCCATGTCGGAGGCCCCGGATGCCTGGTTCTGGGGCGGGTTCTTCAGTTCAGCAGCGCTCAACCGTCTCTCCTCATCTGCCGAGGCTTGTGGCTATGCATGTCGTTGTCCCAAACCGCGAGCACTTTGGGCGACATGCATCAGGCCAACTCGGCGAACAGGCTGTTTTGACCTGTCTCCGTGATTCGTACGTCAATAATGTCACCGATTCCGCCGGCCTTGTCGTCAACAATAACCGGCTGCAGCCATGGCGATCGGCCAACTTTCTGGTGGGGACGGCGGCCCGGCTTCTCGATCAGCGTGCTGACCGTGCGGCCGACCATGCCGGCGATGAAATCCTTCTGCTGCTCGTTGATCAGCGCCTGCAGGCGCTGCAGCCGCTCGTCCTTCACGGCTTCCGTCACATGACCGTCCATTTCGGCGCCCGGCGTGCCGGGACGCGGCGAATATTTGAACGTGAAGGCCGAAGCGTAATTCACCTCTCGCACCAGCTCGAGAGTCGCCTCGAAATCCTCGTCCGTCTCGCCGGGGAAGCCGACGATGAAATCGCCGGACATGGCGATATCGCCGCGCGCGGCGCGGATGCGCTCGATGAGGTTCAGATAGTCGCGTGCCGTGTGCCTGCGGTTCATCGCCTTCAGTATCCGGTCGGAGCCCGACTGCACTGGTAAATGCAGATAGGGCATCAATGTCGGCAGGTCACGGTGCGCGGCGATCAATTCATCGTCCATGTCGCGCGGATGGCTGGTGGTGTAGCGCAGGCGCGCCAGGCCGGGGATTTCCGCCAGGCGGAAAAGCAGGCGGCCGAGACCCCATTCCTTGCCGCTCCCACCCTCGCCGTGCCAGGCGTTGACGTTCTGCCCGAGCAGCGTCACCTCGCGCACGCCGGCCTCGGCCAGGCGCTCGGCCTCGGCGACGATCTGGGCAACCGGCCGCGAGACTTCCGAGCCGCGCGTATAGGGCACGACGCAGAAGGTGCAGAACTTGTCGCAGCCTTCCTGGACGGTGAGGAAGGCGGTGACGCCGCGCCTGGCCACCTCGGCGCGCTTCGGCTGCGGCAAATGCTCGAACTTGTCCTCGATGGCGTAGTCGGTCTCGACGATCTTCTGCCCGCCACGGACCCTGGCCAGCACATCGGGCAGACGGTGATAGGTCTGCGGGCCGATGACGAGATCGACCGCCGGCGCGCGGCGGATGATCTCCGCGCCCTCGGCCTGCGCCACGCAGCCGGCGACGCCGATCAGCAGCTCGCGTCCGGCCTCGGCGCGCTCAGCCTTCATGTCGCGGATACGGCCAAGCTCGGAATAGACTTTTTCGGCCGCCTTCTCGCGGATATGGCAAGTGTTGAGCAGCACCAGATCGGCATCGTCGACGACATCAGTCGCGACATAGCCGTCGGCGGCCAGCGCATCGGTCATGCGCTGGGAATCGTAGACATTCATCTGGCAGCCGTAAGTCTTGACGAAGACTTTTTTCGGCGCCGGGACAGTGCTGGCCGGGTGCTCGGGCGCCGTGCCGATGTCGTGGCTTTCAATCGTGTTCAATTCCATCGGGCGGCTTCTAACGCCTTTCCGTGACAAAAAACAGACGATTCTGGCGGGTTACGGCGCCGGGCGTCCGGTCTTCAGGCTATGCGCTGGCGACTAGGACGCGGATCGGCGAGCGCCGCCTGCATCATCTCGCGCACCTTGGCTTCCATAAATCTTGCCGTTTCCTTGCGGTTCGAGCCCTTCGCGAACGGCACCGGATCGCCGAAATGCACCTCGGCATCGACGGCGCCTTCGGCAAGCAGGACCTTCAGATGCGGCATCAGATCCTGGTCGCCGATCCAGGCGGCCATCGGCCGGTGGCGGCGGCCCATCGGCACGCCGTGCAGGCGCGTATAGGCGATCGCCACCGGCTGGATGAACACCTGCTCCGCAGCCCCTTCGGAAATCGCCATCGATGCCGCGCCGAACAAAGTGCTCTTGAACGGCAGCACCAGATTGCCGTCACCGGTCGAGCCCTCGGCGAACAGCACCATGGCATCGCCCTTGGCCATGCGCCTGGCGATCTCGCTCGCTTGGTCGCCGGAGGTGCGCCTGCGCTCGCGCTCGATGAAGACGGTGCGCTGCAGCTTGGACAGCATGCCGATCATCGGCCAGCCCTCCATATCGGCCCGGGCGATGAACTTCACGTCGACAAAGGAGCCGAGCACCATGATGTCGGTCCAGGAGATGTGATTGGCCGCGATGAGCAGGGGGCGCTGCTTGGCCAATGCGCCCTTTACGTGCACGCGCATGCCGAGCGCCTTGAGGATCATACCGTGCCAGATTTTCAGGACGACCGTCTCCGGCCAGAGCCCGGTCTTCATCGACAGGAGCTGCAGCGGCACCATCACCAGCGTGCCGGCGGCGACGAGGCCGAACGCCATGAAAATCCGCAACCTCTTGATCATTCGCTCCGGCCCTATCATTACAGCGCCGCGCGCCCTCTCGGGCGCACAAACGACGCTGTAACACCCCAATTTGGCGCATGATCCTGAACCTTCGGTTCGGGGTCATGCGCCATGTCGCTAGCGAAGATCGCGGCGCATGACAAGCGCGCCCGTCGGGCCGTGCTCGGTCGACCGGTAGTAGTTCGGACGCTGGCCGACCTGGCGGAAGCCGAGCCTGCGGTAGAGCGCGATCGCCGGCGCATTGGTCTCGTCGACTTCGAGGAAAAGCGCCTCGGCGCGCTGCGCATGCAGTTCGCGCAGCACCGCATCCATCAGTTGCCAGCCGAGCCCCTGGCGGCGATGCGCGCGAGCCACGGCAACCGTCAGGATCTCGCCCTCGCCGGCCGCGAGACGCGCCAGAACGAAACCGACCGGAGGCTTCGATCCCTGTCCTGTCTCGCGCGCTGCGTAACCGAACACGGTGTCCTGTTCGAGCAGCGCTGCGAATTCGCCGTCGGTCCAGGGCCGGACAAAATCCTCGCGATGCAACACCGAAACGGCGGCGCTGTCGGCAACCGTCAGCGGCTCCAGCGCATAGTCCCTGCGGCGCGGTTGAAGGAAAGGTATGCGCATCAGGACTGTTTTCCCTTCGGACCGTGATCTCTTCGGTCTTGTCTTGGCAATATGAACCCGGCCTGCGGCTTGGCGTCGGCGCCGCGCAGATAGAGCGGCTTCGGCTTTTCGCCTGGCCCCTTGGCGGCGGCCAGCCGGGCATAGGTCGCGATATCCGCCGTTGCGGAAACCGGCCCGAAGTCGAAGCTGTTTCCGGCGGCCGCGGCAATCTGCGGCGCAGCGGTGCCGGCGAGGATCGCGGACGCGTTGACCGCCATTGCGGTCGCCTCGGAAAGCGTGGCCACCGCAGGACCGTAAGTCAAGACTAACGCTTTGTCGAAAAGGGCCGCGTGGATCTCCTCGCGGCCGGCGTCGAGCGCGGCAAGTACGGCGCGGCCGGGAAAGGCATTCGCTGCCTCCGCCGCCAGCGCTTCCAGGGTCGTCACGCCGATGGCCGGGATCTTCAAGGCCAAAGCCAGGCCGCGCGCGGTGGAGACGCCGACGCGCAGGCCGGTGAAGGAACCAGGGCCGATCGAGACGGCGACGGCGCCCAGCTCCCGATAGCCGATCCCGCCGGCCTTCAAGGCGGCCTCGATGACGGCCATCAGATGCTCGGCGTGCCCCTTGCCGAGGTCGAGCACCTTGCGGCCAAGCTCAGTGGCCGCACCCGCGTCGTAGACGCAGGCGGCACAGAGACTGGCGGCGCAGTCGATGGCAAGCAGTTTCATGCGGGCAGCTTCATACGGGCAGCTTCATGTGGCCGGTTGACGAACGCCTTCCCTCTGCCCGGCATGGCCCGCCGCCGCAAGTGCCAGGCCGCATAAATGTTAAGCGGCTTTGCTTCCGGGCGACACCAGGCACAAGGCCCGTCGGCGGTCAGGCAGCGCCCGTGATGCGCAGCATGTGGTTGTCCCAGACATAGTCGGGCTCGGAGCGCGCGGCACCGGCGCCGCCGACGATCTCACCGGCGCCCGTCGTCGCCATGAAGCCGGCGCGATCGGGAGCCAGGCCGCAAACTTCGACAAGCGATCTGGTCGCGACAACGCGCCCGCTGGCGGCATCAATGACCGCCAGCGAGTTCCCCTCCGGCGAAGTGACGGCGACCGTCCCGGCGACGGGATTGGCGGCTACGGAACCGATATAGTTGCGGAGGCTGGAGAGCACGTCCTGCGGCATCTCCAGCAGTTCGAGTTCCTTGCCGCGCGCGGCGCGCCCGACCAGAGCCGGACTGTCGGTCGCCGGTCCGCGATACTGGCAGCCGAACCAGACGGCGCCGGCCTGATCGCGGTCCATGTGGCGGATCGAGAGCTGGTGCAGCGCCGGCGGCAGCTCATGCTTCTCGATCAGGTCGCCGGTGACGCGGTCGACCAGCGTGTAGGAAGGCTTCATCGTCGCGATGTTCAGCTCGGCGCGACCATAGTCCGGATGGGTTTCGATGCCGCCATTGGCGATGGCGAGTGTGCGGCCATCGCCAAGCAAAAGCAGTTCATGCGGCCCCATGCCGTAGGTCGGGAACTCGCCGATACGATCGAATTTCGCCCGCGCGTCATAAACGCCAACGACGCCCGCGGCGTTATCAAAATCGTTCTCGGTCGCATAGAGCAGCGCGCCGTCGGGAGAGAACACGCCGTGGCCGAAGAAATGCCGGCCGGCGATGCTGGCGATGGTCAATGGCTTCTCGCGACCGGCATGGTCGAAGACGACGGCGAAGGTGCCGGGCTGGCGGGCAAAGACGACCGAACGCTTCGACACGAGATCGAAGGTGACGTCATGGCCGCGGTCGGGCAGATCGAGGATATGCAGGATCTTGCCGGCCTCGGAGAGCACGGCGGCGCCGAAGCCGCCGTCGCGCCTGACGAAGGCGGTGGCGAAGATCGCGTCCGCTGCCAGCGTGTCCGCCCAGGCGCGCGGCGCCATGGCCGCGGCGAAGCTCGCGCCGGCCGCCTTCAGGAAATCGCGGCGATCGATGAGCGAGGTCGTCACGGCATCAATCCCCGTCAAGCGACGAAAAGCCGGCGGTCAGGCCGAACTCGGCGGTCATCCTGGTGCCGATCAGGGTCGAGAGGCTGGAGGTGATCAGGGCGAAGTGCTCGAGCTTGGCGCGCAATGCCGGATCGGCGAGCGACTTGTCGATCGGGCCAGCGACAGACTTGGCCGTCGCCACACCATTGGTAAGCTGGATATGGATGGACTCTGCCATCCACCGCGCATCGGCGGGCAGCGCATCGCCGAGTTCCGAGGCCTGGAACAACTGGTCGATGCCGGACAGGTTCCCGGCCAGCGAATTCGTTGTGTTCTGCGAGCGCCAATAGATCGCCTGCTTCGGCTTGTCGGCGTCCGGCCTAGCGCCGAGGAAGCCTTTGAGCCGCACGTCGCGGATCATGTCCAGCTCGTTGATGAAGACGTCGACCAGTTCCGTCACCGCTTCGGCGCCGTCGTGATAGAGCGGGTTCTTCGGCCCCGGATTGGCCCAGAGCGAGGCAAAGCCGTCAGGCTTGTCCCAGGCGTCGCGGACCTCGCCGGCGATCGCCTCGATGTTGCCGGCCACCGCCGACCCATACGCGCATCGATAGGGCTCGTCCTTGCCGGCAAGCGTTTCGGCGCCATCGCCGAACAGCACGTATTCGAGCGCGCCGAGCCCCTGCATGGCGACACTCTTCCCGGCAAGCTGCGCCGGATCGGTGGCGGAGGGATCCTTGGCGGCGAGCGTCGCCTGCACCTGCCTCAAACCGATGCTCTTGCGGTCCGGCCAGTAGAGCATGCGCTCCAGGCGGTTGTTCTCCTTGACCGGTCCGAAGGCAATGATCTCGGCCACCGACCAGGCTTCGACCGTGGCGGAAAAGTCCGCGCGCGCCTCATCCAGATTTTGCCGTGATGGAGTATCGCAAAGCTGGTGTATTGCCTTGGTCAGGCTCGCGGCATGATCGTCAAGCCTGGCATAGGCGGGGCGGACGAAGCCGTCGATCGCGCGCCCGATAACGTCGGAAGCCTTGACCGCGGCCGAAGCCGGCCGAGCAACCACCAGCAGGAGGGGAAGGACAACCGCGGCGGCCAAGCGTTTCGACATCAGAGCGACTCCAGGAATTTGATCAGCGCATCGCGATCGGCCGCGGCGGCGCCAGCAAAGCGGTCGCGCGCCTTCCGGCTCTCGCCGCCGTGCCAGAGGATCGCTTCCTCAAGCGTGCGGGCGCGCCCGTCATGCAGGTAGAAGGTATTGCCGTTGACCGTCGCGGTCAGGCCGATACCCCAGAGCGGCGGCGTGCGCCATTCGCTGCCGCTCGCTTCCCCTACACGCTGGCCGTCGGCGAGGCCTGCGCCCATGTCGTGCAGCAGGAAGTCGGAATAAGGCCAGATCAGCTGGAAGGCCTGCGCCTTGTCGGGCGTGCCGCGCAGAGTGACGAATTTCGGCGTGTGGCAGGAAATGCAGCCCATCTCGTAGAATTGCCTCTTGCCGACAAGGACCTCCGGCTTGTCGAGGTCGCGCCGCGCCGGCACGGCCAGGTTCCGCGAGTAGAAGGTAACGAGGTCCATGACCGGGGGCGGCGCTTCTGCCGTGCCCAGCCGCTGCTGCACGCCGTTCGGCAGGACTAGGCAATCCTTTTGCGCTTCGGTGCAGTCGCCCCAATGCTTCGGCACTTCGGGCGTGGAAATGCCGATGTCGCCGGCAAAGGCATCGGCCGCCTGCTGGCGGATCGAGGCAGCCTGCGCCTTCCAGCCGAAACGGCCGAGCGTCAGTTCGCCGCTCAGCTCGTCGCGAACGATGTTCGGCCTGCCGGAGATGCCATCACCATCGCGATCGTCCGGATCGGCATGGGCGAGGATATCAGCCGGAGCGATCTGCTCGATCAGGCCGAGCCCGATCATCGGCGGCGTAAGGCGCGGCGACAGCGTGGTGCGAGGATCTAGCGGGCCATAGCCAAGGCCCTCGACCGAGTAGCTGGGCTTGCGCAGCCAAACCACGGTGCCGTCGCCGAGCCTGACCTTCTCTTCCGAATAGTCGACACGCATGCGGCCCTCGCCTTTGAGGCCAGGGACAGCGAGCTCCTGCAATTGCGAGCCATAGACCGGGTCGGGAAAGTTCACCAGCTTGTGGTCGGCGAGCTCGGCCCTCTCCTGCGCATCGCTTGCATCGCGCGCCAGCCGCAGGAACATGGAGGTCGAGCCGGTGGCATTTCCCGGTGGCCGCCCCCGACCGTCCTTCAAATGGCAATTCTGGCAGGCGCGTTCGTTGAACAGCGGACCGAGCCCGTCGGAGGCCTGCGTGGACGATGGCGACGACACCCAGTTCTTGCGGAAAAGCGCGTTGCCGAGCTTGAAGGTCGCTTCTTCCGCGAAGGTGATGTTGGCGGAGGATTGCGAGAAGGCATCGCGGTTGATGTCTTTCCTGGACGTGCCGGCGCCGCCCTGCATCAGCTCGAACGGCTCGGGTTTGGTAAAGTCGCTGGTTTGCCTGGTGACGGCCAGAACCCGCGCCTGGTCGTTCGGGGTCAGGTCAGTGCGGCTGGTCGACAGGCCGGCCGGCACGCCAGCCGAAGCGGATGCTAAGAGCGTGACCGCCAGCAAAAGCCAAGGCCCGCGACGGGTCCAATATCGCGGGTTCTTCGGAAGCGGCAGGCCAACATCTTTGGCCCGCCGCGAGCGACGCGAAAAATCTATGGGGCGCCGCATTCCCGCATGTCCTTACTCCGCCTCGTTGGCCGAGTCGGCGTTGAGCTGGCCGTATTTTTCCTCGCCGATCGAGGCGAGCAGGTCGAGCTGCGTCTCGAGGAAGTCGATGTGGCTTTCCTCATCCGCAAGCAAGTCCTCGAAGAGCTTCATCGACACGTAGTCGCCCTCATCCTGGCAGATCTCGCGCGAGCGCTTGTAGGAGATGCGCGCGTCATATTCGCCGGCGAGATCGGATTCGAGCACTTCCTTCACGTTCTGGCCGATGCGCAGCGGCGCGACGGATTGCAGGTTCGGATGCCCTTCGAGGAAGATGATGCGGGCCACCAGCCGGTCGGCATGATGCATTTCCTCGATCGATTCCGCCCGCTCCTTCTTTGCCAGCCTGGTGTAACCCCAGTCCTCGAGCAGACGATAATGGACCCAGTACTGATTGACTGCTCCGAGCTCCAGAAACAGAGCTTCGTTAAGCCGCTCGATGATCTGCGGTTCGCCTTTCATGGAATCTGCTCCCGTATTGGATGCGCAGGTTTCTCACGCGATCCAGGTGTGAAACGATGTCCGCGCCGCTCCCCTCTGAACGGGCGTGATAGTTCTCGGTGACCCGAATGATCGTTTCCACCACATTTGGGAAGCAGCCGCAACAGCGGCCGCGCTTGCCCATGGCATGATAAACCTTGGCCGGCACAATAAGCTGCCAGGGATCTTCATGCAGCAGACCGATGATCGTCTGCTCGATCTCCTTTTCGGTGATGATGTTGCAATGGCAGATCAGCATTTACTTGCTCTGGCTGACGGCGCCGCTTGGCTGTTATTGGCCCGACGATCCTACTTGAACACCTTGTCCGGCGCATCGAGGCTGTCGGAGCCCTCGAAGGCGATGGCGTTGAGCTTGAGCGAGCCGACGGCGCGCTCGATCGACTTGGTCTGATCGATCAGCGCGTCGATCGCCGCCTGCACCGTGGCATTGCCCTCCGCATTGCCTTCGGCGATCTGCTGGTCATAGGCCTCGCCGGCCAGCGCCTGCGCCTTGATAGCCTCCATCTTGGCGATGGTGACATCGAGCTTGTCGGACAGTTCCTTGTCGATCGCCGGATCCGCTGCCTTCACCATGTCGGAGACAGACGGGCCGGAAACCACGGTGCCGTCGAGCCGCGTGTAGCTGGCGTGATAGGCGGCGCGGATGCCGACGGCGTCGTAGAGATGCGAGTTGTAGGTGTTGTCGGAGAAGCAATCGTGCTCCTCCTCGGGGTCGTGCAGCAACAGGCCCAGCTTCATGCGCTCGCCGGCCAGTTCGCCGTAGGAGAGCGAGCCCATGCCGGTGAAGATGGTGGAGATGCCGGCATTCGGCTCGCCGTCGGTAAGGTTCTTGCGCGCCGCGCCGCCTTCCTTCCAGTTGTCGACCATCTCCTGCAGGTCGGACACCAGAAGGTCGCTCGCCGATTTCAGATATTCGGCACGCCGGTCGCAGTTGCCGCCGGTGCAGTTCTTGAGATCGTAGTCGGTGTAAGGCCGCTCACCGGCTCCGGGGCCAGTGCCATGCAGGTCCTGGCCCCAGAGCAGGAATTCGATGGCGTGATAGCCGGTCGCCACATTGGCCTCGACGCCGCCGGCCTCCTGCAGCGTGCCGGAGAGGAATTCGGGCGTCAGCTTCGAGGCGTCGACCTTCTTGCCATTGATCTCGATCTCTTTGTTGGCGATGACGTTCGCGGTATAGAGCGCGTTCTCGTCCGACTCGGTGCCGTAGCTCTTGGCGACATAGTCGATCAGGCCTTCGTCCAGCGGCCAGGAATTCACCCCGCCTTCCCAGTCGTCGACGATCTTGTTACCGAAGCGATAGACCTCGGTCTGCTGGTAGGGGACGCGCGCCGCCTTCCAGGCCTCGCGAGCGGCATTCAGCGTCACGGCCGAGGGCGTGGCGATGAGCGCGTCGACGGCCTTGTCGAGCGCCTGCGCGGTGGTCAGCGAGTCCTCGTACTTGGCCAGCGCGATGTCGGCATAGGTCTTGATCACAGCCTTCGCGTCGGTTTCGGCTTTCGCAGGCAGCACGAACACGGCGGCCGTCAGCGCCGCGGTGGCGCCGATCGCGGCAAGCCTGCCGCCCCAACGTGGCGTAACAATGCGCGGCATGATCGTCGCTTTCATCAATCTCATCTCCTCAGAAATTCAGTGACATAGGTGTACGGCCGCAGGCGAGCAGCGCCAGCGCGAGCACGAATGACCGGAAAGGCAAAATCGCCGCGCAATGGCGCGGCCAATCAGCAAAAGACACCGAAATGCCTCCAATCGAAAGGGTTCAAGGCCCAGACATCAAAGGAATGCGCCAGGAGCGCAGGCTCTCCATAAAGCGGCGGAAAGGCCGGAAGTCAACTGGCGAGGCAGAGAAAATTCAATTGAAACAACAGTTTAGAATTATTCTAAACTAGAATTATCAACTTTAGCCGGCGACGCGCCGAACATCCGCATTGACAGGCGGCCATCCTGGGTGCGACCCGGACCAAGGCTCTTGCGGCGGCGGCAGGCAATCGCCACTTGCCGGAAGATACTAGATTTCAAAGAAAAAAGGGCTGCCATGAGGAACGGGGTGGTGATTGTCGGCGCGGGCCATGCCGGCGTGCAGGCGGCAGCGAGCCTGCGCGACGAAGGCTATGACGGACCGGTCATCCTGATCGGCGACGAGAACGAGCTGCCCTACCACAAGCCGCCGCTGTCCAAGACCTTCATCAAGGATGCGGAAGCCAAACCGCAGCCTTTGCGCGGCGAAGCCTTCTATTCGGGCAACGCCATCGATTTCCGGCCGGGGGTTTGGATCGACAGCATCGATATTGGCGCGCGGCGGCTCGAGGTTTCCGGCGGCGGCGCAATTCCCTTCGACCGGCTGGTGCTTGCGACCGGATCGCGGCCGCGCTTCCTCAGGCTCGATGGCGCAGAGCTCGCCGGCGTGGTGTCGCTGCGCTCGCTGGCCGACGCGCGGCTGATCCGCGAGTTAAGCGCCCAGAGCGAGGACGTCGCCATCCTGGGCGGCGGCTTCATCGGGCTGGAGATCGCGGCGACGCTGAGGGCAGCCGGGCGCAGGGTCACGGTCGTCGAGGCTCTCGACAGGCTGCTCGGCCGTGCCGTGGCGCCGGTGATAGCGGCTCATGTGCGACAGCGTCTCGATGCGATGGGCGTGCGCATCCTGGCCGGCACCACGGTTGCCCGACTGGAAGGCGAAGGCGGCCGCGTCTCGGCCGCGATCACCTCGAGCGGCGAGCGCCTGGCGGCGCAGATGGTCATCATCGGCATCGGCGTGGTGCCCAATGTCGAGCTGGCGGAAGCCGCCGGCATCGTGATCGGCAACGGCATCCGCGTCGACCAGCATATGCGAAGCTCGATCCCGGAAATCCTCGCCGTCGGCGATGCCGCTTCCTACCGGCACTGGTTCACCGGCGCCGACGTACGGTTGGAATCGGTGCAGAACGCCACCGACCAGGCGCGGCTTGCCGCGCGCACCATCCTCGGCCATGCCGAACCCTTCTCCGCCCTGCCGTGGTTCTGGTCGGATATCGGCGACATGAAGCTGCAGATGGTCGGCCTGACGCAAGGCGGCGACAGCCATGTCGTGCTCGGCGAGCCGGCCGAGAACAAGTTCTCGATCTATCACTATGCGGGCAACCGGCTGCTCGGCATTGAATCCGTCAATCGCCCGGCCGACCACATGCTCGGCCGCAAGATGCTCGGCGCCGGCTTCTCGCCCGCGCCGCAGATGGTCGCGGCTGGGCCGGACGCGCTGAAGGCGGCACTTGCCGGCTTTCAGACCACGGAGACGGCCAAGGCAGATGCGTAGAGTTGCCAATTTTTGCCATACGCCATAAAATGGCAAAATGAGCACCATGAATATCTCACTGCCTGATAGCCTGAAGCATTATGTCGATCAGCAAGTGGCGGATCGCGGCTATGGCACGAGCAGCGAGTATGTGCGTGAATTGATCCGGAACGATCAGGATCGTCAACGTCTGCGCCGTTTGCTCCTCGAGGGCGCGTCGTCCGCGCCGGGCGCTCCAGTTGACGACGACTATTTCGCAGCGCTGCGAAAACGAGCCCAAGGCCAATAATTAGTGGCCACAAAGGCAATCATTCCTCGAAACCTTGCTTTGCGGGATATCGAGGACGCTATCGATTACTATGCGCGCGAAGTCGGTTCGCACATGGCGTTGGGCTATGTCGAGGATCTTCAAAATGCCTACGAACTGATAGCCAACCATCCGGCATCGGGCTCGCTGAGGCACGGCTACGAAATTGGATTACCCGGTTTGCGCAGCGTGCAATTCAAGCGCTATCCGTACCTGATTTTTTATCTCGAACAGGCCGACCATATCGATGTGTGGCGGGTTCTGCACGCCAAGATGGTTGCAGAATCCGGACTCCTGCCGGCACGTTCGCCCGGCTCTGTGAAAGCCGTCAGGAGAAATGCGAGGCCGCCCTTCACGCCGCGCGCGCCTCGCGGATCGAGCTCTCCAGGATATCCAGCGCCTCAGTCATCACGCCGTCCTGGATGGTGATCGGCGAAAGGAAGCGGATGACGTTGCCGTAGACGCCGCATGTGAGCAGGATGAGGCCCTTGTCGAGCGCCTTCAGCCGCACCGCATTGGCGAATTCTGCAGAGGGCAGGCCTTTGCTGACGTCGTTGAACTCGACGGCGTTCATGAAGCCCGGGCCGCGAATGTCGACGATCTCCGGCACATCCTCGCGGATCGAAACCAGGCGCTGCTTCAGCCTGGCGCCCAGCGCGTTGGCGCGGTCGCAGAGTTTTTCCTCCTCGATGACGTCAAGCACCGCATGGGCCGCGGCGACGCCGATCGGGCTGCCGCCATAGGTGCCGCCAAGGCCGCCGGGGCCAGGCGCATCCATGATCTCGGCGCGGCCGGTGACGGCCGAGAGCGGGAAACCGCCGGCGAGGCTCTTGGCCATGGTGGTGAGATCGGGCGCCACGTCGTGGTGCTCCATGGCGAACATCTTGCCGGTGCGGGCAAAGCCGGTCTGCACCTCATCGGCGACGAGCAGGATGCCATGCTGGTCGCAGATCTTGCGCAGCGCCGTCATGAAATCGCGCGGCGCCTCATAGAAGCCGCCCTCGCCCTGCACCGGCTCGACGATGATGGCAGCGACCCTAGCCGGATCGACATCGGCCTTGAACAGCTTGTCGAGCGCGGCGAGCGAATCCGCAACCGAAACGCCATGCAGCGCGACCGGGAACGGCGCGTGGAAGACATCGGCCGGCATGGCGCCGAAGCCAACCTTGTAAGGCACGACCTTGCCGGTCAGCGCCATACCCATGAAAGTGCGGCCATGGAAGCCGCCGGAGAAGGCGATCACCGCCTGGCGGCCGGTGGCGTTGCGCGCGATCTTGATGGCGTTCTCGACCGCCTCGGCGCCGGTGGTGACGAAGATCGTCTTCTTGTCGAACTTACCGGGCAGCATGCCGTTGAGCCGCTCGGCGAGGCGCACATAGCTCTCATAGGGCACCACCTGATGGCAGGTGTGGGTGAAGCGGTCGAGCTGCGCCTTGACCGCCTCGATCACCTTCGGATGCCGGTGACCCGTGTTGACCACGGCGATCCCCGAGGAGAAATCGATGTAGCGGCGGCCCTCGACGTCCCAGATTTCCGAATTCTCGGCGCGATCGGCATAGATCTGCGTGGTCATACCGACGCCGCGCGAGATCGACTGGTTCTTGCGTTCGGAAATGGCTGAATTCTTCATGTCGTCCCTCATCGGGCCTCCCTCATCGAGACTGGGCCCGTTCCGTTTGATGGAGCTCTTCTCGCCTTATTTCACGTTTTCCTCAAGTTGGCACCATGGCCCAGTCGATTGGGCCTGGCGCAAGGCGGAAATCGATCTTAACCAGCCGGCCGGTCGCCAGGCAGAAACAGTTTCCTTTTCCCGTCGATCGATTATCCTCATTTCATCCGCGACGTAGCGCCGTCAGGAGCGGCTCCCGCGGCCGAGGGGAACCATGAGCAGGATCGCGACGTCCGCCTTGCCGTCTTCGCCGCCCCCTCTTTCGTCTCGTCCAAACGTCCTGCTGCTCTTCATCTGCGCCGCAGCCCTTTCAGTGGCCGGCTGCCAGAAACAGCAGGCGGCGGAGAAGAGGCTGCCGGTGATGGTCACCACGCAGACGGTCGCGCTCGCCGACTACGCGCCAAGAACCTCGCTGACCGGCGTGATCGCCGCGCGCACGCTCAACAATCTGTCGTTCCGCGTCGGCGGCCGGGTCGCCGAGCGACTGGTCGATGTGGGCCAACATGTCGACCAGGGCGCGGTGCTTGCCCGCATCGATCCGCAGGAACAGGAATCGGACCTGCGCTCGGCGCAGGCCGATCTCGACGCCGCGCAGGCGCAGCTCACCCAGGCCGAGGCCACCTACCAACGGCAAAAGACGCTGCTTTCGCAGGGGTTTACGACCCGGCGCGACTTCGACAGCGCCGACCAGACGCTGAAAGTGGCGCAAGGCAGCGTCGAGGCCGCGCAAAGCGCCCTGGCCAACGCCAAGGAAAACCTGTCCTTCACCGAACTCAAGGCGGGTGCCCCAGGTGTGATCACCGCGCGCCAGGTCGAGGCCGGACAGGTGGTGCAAGCGGCGCAGACCGTCTTCACCATCGCCGAAGATGGCGACCGCGATGCGGTGTTCAACGTGCATGAGACGCTGGTTGCCCAGACGCCTTCGGCGCCGGCCGTGACGATCACGCTGCTCTCCGACCCGCAGGTCAAGGCGACGGGCAAGGTGCGGGAAATCTCGCCGGCAGTCGACACCGCGTCCGGATCGATCCGGGTCAAGGTCGGCATACCCGACACACCTACAGGTATGCCACTGGGTGCGGCCGTCATCGGCACCGTCAGCGCCAAGGCGGTGAAAGCCGTGCTGCTGCCCTGGCAGGCGCTGACGTCCACCGCCGGCAAACCGGCCGTCTGGATCGTCGACCCGTCGAGCAAGGCCGTGACGACGGCGCCGATCGAGGTGCTTGCCTTCGAGTCCGGCGTGGTCGTCGTCGACAAAGGGCTTGAGGCCGGCCAGAGCGTCGTCACCGCCGGCGGGCAATTACTCAGCCCCGGCCAGACGATCGATATAGCGGGAGCCGGTCAATGAACCCACGGCTTGGCGTTTCCGCTCTTGTTCTGCTCGCATCGCTCGCCGCCTGCTCGCGCTCGGAAGAGAAGCCGCCCGAGATCATCCGGCCGGTGCTGTCGATGGTCGTCGAACCGAAGTCGGTCGAAACCTTCGGTTTTGCCGGAACGGTCGAACCGCAATACAGCGCCGATCTTGCTTTCCGTCTGCTCGGCCGCGTCGTCTCGCGCGACGTCAAGGTGGGGGACATGGTCACCAAGGGCACGACGATCGCAGCGCTCGATCCGACGGCACTCGAGCTCGCCCTCCAGGCGTCGAAAGCGGATTTGTCGAACGCGCAGGCGCAATTCGCCAATGCGGCGGCGAGCGAGGAGCGGCAGCGCGCCCTGCTTGCCTCCGCCAACACTCCGCAGTCCGTCTTCGACGCCGCGCAGCAGGCCTGGCAAGCGGCGGCGGCCGGCGTCGAGCGGGCCAACGCCGCTTTGGCCAAGTCGCAAGAGCAGCTCGGCTATGCGCGGCTGTTCTCCGATTTCGACGGCGTCGTCACGGCGACAGGCGCGGAAGTCGGCCAGACGGTATCGCCGGGCCAGACGGTCGTCACCGTGGCGCGCACCGATCCGCGCGAGGCGGTGGTCGACATCCCCGACCAGCTGACCGGCGATCTCGCCGTCGGCACCCCGTTCCACATCATCCTGCAGTCACTGCCCTCGATCACCACCGAGGCCAAGCTGCGCGAGATCGCACCACTGGCCGAAGGCTCGACCCGCACCCGCCGCGTGCGGCTGACGCTCACCGATCCGCCGCCGGCGTTCCGGCTGGGCTCGACCATCACCGCGACCCGCATGACGAAGGTGGCGCCCACGATAGAGCTGCCGATGTCGGCGCTGCTCCAGGAGAACGGCGCCGACAAGGTGTGGATCGTCGATCCGCGGTCATCGAGCGTGAGCGCGCGCGAGATCAAGGTCGCTTCGAAGAACGGCGCCGCCTTCACGGTGGCGCAAGGGCTGGAGGCCGGCATGCGCGTGGTCACCGCCGGCGTCCACAGCCTCGTCGAGGGCCAGAAGGTCAAGGTGCCGGAGGGAGGGGTCTGATGAAAGGCTTCAACCTCTCCGACTGGGCCCTCAGCCACCGCTCGCTGGTCTGGTATTTCATGCTGGTCTTCGTCGTGGCCGGCATCTTCTCCTACCTTCACCTCGGCCGCGAGGAAGATCCGGCCTTCACCATCAAGACGATGCTGATCCAGGCGAACTGGCCGGGCGCTTCGGTCAACGAGACCGTGCGCCAGGTGACCGACCGGATCGAAAAGAAGCTCGAGGAGCTCGACAGCCTCGACTACACCAAATCGGTCACGACCGCCGGCAAGACCGTCATCTTCGTCAACCTGAAGCCGACCACCAAAGCGCGCGACGTCGTGCCGACCTGGCTGCAGGTGCGCAACATGGTCAACGACATCTGGGCGCAATTCCCGCAAGGCGTGCAGGGGCCGTTCTTCAACGACCGCTTCGGCGACGTCTACGGCAACATCTACGCCTTCACCGCCGACGGACTGACGCCGCGCCAGCTGCGCGACTATGTCGAGGATGTGCGCACCAAGATCCTGACGGTGCCAAATGCCGGCAAGGTCGATCTCGTCGGCGCCCAGGACGAGGCGATCTATCTCGAATTCTCGAGCCGCCAGATCGCGGCGCTCGGCCTCAACCAGCAGCAGATCGTCGCCAGCCTGCAGGCACAGAACGCCATCACGCCGTCTGGTGTCATCCAATCCGGGCCGGAGCGCGTCAGCGTGCGCGTCGGCGGGCAGTTCACCTCAGAGGAAAGCCTTCGCGCCATCAACCTGCGCGTCAACGACCGCTTCTTCCGGCTGAGCGACGTGGCGACGATCACGCGCGGCTATGTCGACCCGCCGACGGCCTTGTTCCGGTTCAACGGCCAGGATGCGATCGGGCTCGCCATCGGCATGAAGCCCAACGCCAACCTGCTCGAATTCGGCGAGGCGCTGCACAAGGAGATGGAAAAAGTGCTGGCCGACCTGCCGATCGGCGTCGGCGTGCACCTGGTGGCAGACCAGCCGGTCATCGTCGAGGAGGCGGTCTCCGGTTTCACCCGTGCGCTGTTCGAGGCGGTGGCGATCGTGCTTGCCGTGTCCTTCATCAGCCTCGGCCTGCGTGCCGGCTTCGTCGTGGCGTTGTCGATTCCGCTGGTGCTGGCCATCACCTTCACGGTCATGGCCTATCTCGGCATCTCGCTGCAGCGCATTTCGCTCGGCGCGCTGATCATCGCGCTCGGCCTTTTGGTCGACGATGCGATGATCGCGGTGGAGATGATGGTGGCGCGGCTGGAGGTGGGCGACAACCTGCGCAAGGCGGCGACCTATGTCTACATCTCGACCGCCTTCCCGATGCTGACCGGTACGCTGGTGACGGTCGCCGGCTTCATTCCGATCGGCCTCAACAACAGCGCCGCCGGCGAATACACCTTCACGCTGTTCGTCGTCATCGCCGTGTCGCTGCTCGTATCATGGATCGTCGCGGTGCTGTTCGCCCCGCTGCTCGGCGTCACCATCCTGCCGGCCAAGATGAAGGCGAAACATCACGACCAGCCTGGACGCTTCACCACGCTGTTCCGCCGCGTGCTCGTCTTTTCGGTGCGCCGCCATTGGCTGACCATCATCGCGACCGTGCTTTTGTTCGCGGCCTCCATCGCCGGCTTCGGTCTCGTCCAGCAGCAGTTCTTCCCGCCCTCGGATCGGCCTGAGCTGATCGTCGACTGGAACCTGCCGCAGAACTCATCGATCGCCGAGACGCGCGATCAGATGGAGCGCTTCGAGCAGCGCGCGCTGGTCGGAAACCCCGACATCGACCATTTCTCATCCTATGTCGGCCAGGGCGCGGTGCGTTTCCTGCTCGCTTTCGACGTGCAGCCGGCCAATCCGTATTTCGGCCAGACCGTCATCGTCACCAAGAGCATCGAGGCGCGCAACCGCGTCAAGCCGGCACTGGAGAAGCTGCTGCGTGAGGAATTCGTCGGCACCGATGCCTTCGTCAAGCCGCTCGAGCTCGGGCCGCCGGTCGGACGCCCCGTGCAGTACCGCGTCGGCGGCCCGGATATCCAGACCGTGCGCGAACTGGCGCAGCAGTTTGCCGGCGTGATCTCGGCCAATCCGAAGCTCGCGGCACCCACCTTCGACTGGAACGAGCCGCAGCGCGTGCTGAGGGTCGACGTGCTGCAGGACAAGGCGCGCCAGCTCGGCATCACCTCGTCCGACATCGCCAGCGCGTTGAACAGCACGGTGGGCGGCGCGACGATCACGCAGGTGCGCGACGCCACTTACCTGATCAATGTCGTGGCGCGCTCGCGCGAGGCGGACCGCAGCTCGATCTCCACGCTGCAGAACATGCAACTGCCGACCGGCAAAGGCGACGCGATCCCGCTCGCCGCGGTCGCCAACATCCGCTACGACCTGGAGCAGCCGACGGTGTGGCGGCGCAACCGCACGCCGACGATCACCGTGCGCGCAGGCATGGTCGGCGACGTTTTGCCGGCAACCGTCGTCAACGAGCTGAAGCCATCGGTCGACGCCTTCATCGCCAAGCTGCCGCCCGGCTACTCGGTGCAGACCGCCGGGTCGGTCGAGGAGAGCGCCAACAGCCAAGGGCCGATCGCGGCCGTCGTGCCGCTGATGCTGTTCATCATGGCGACCATCCTGATGGTGCAGCTGCAGAGCTTCCAGCGCCTGTTCCTGGTGGTGGCGGTGGCGCCGCTCGGCCTGATCGGCGTGGTGGCGGCGCTGGTGCCGAGCGGCGCGCCGCTCGGCTTCGTCGCCATCCTCGGCGTGCTGGCCCTGATCGGCATCCTGATCCGCAACTCGGTCATCCTGATCGTGCAGATCGAGGATCTCGTCGCCGAAGGGAAGGAGCGCTGGGCAGCCGTGATCGAGGCGACCGAGCACCGCATGCGGCCGATCGCGCTGACCGCAGCCGCCGCCAGTCTCGCGCTGATCCCGATCGCGCGCGAAGTGTTCTGGGGGCCGATGGCCTATGCCATGATGGGCGGCATCATCGCGGGCACGGCGATCACGCTGCTCTTCCTGCCGGCGCTCTATGTGACGTGGTTCCGGATCAAGGAGCCAAAGCGGGGACCGGAGGACGAGGCTGGGCACAACGAAGCGGTATCGGAGGGCGCGACGGCCTGAGGCGGTCGCCCTACACTCTCACAAACCCCTCGCTGGCTCTGAGCAAATTGCGCGTATAATCCTCGCTGACGCGATGGCCGATAAGCTGGCTGGCGGTCAGTGTCTCCACCGCCTCGCCGTTCTGCATCACCATCAGCCGCTCGCACATATGGGTGATGATGGCGAGGTCGTGGCTGACCATCAGGAAGGTGAGCTTGCGCCGCCGCCGCACCTCTTCGAGCAGGTTCAGCACCTCCGCCTGAACGGAAGCGTCGAGCGCCGAAGTCGGCTCGTCGAGCAAAAGGATCGAGGGTTCGAGGATCAGCGCCCGAGCGATCGCCACACGCTGGCGCTGGCCGCCGGAGAGCTGGTGCGCGTAGCGGAAGCGAAAGCCCTTGCCGAGGCCGACCTCGTCCAGCGCGCGTTCTATGCGCTTCTCGCCGTCGGCAATGGCATGGATGGCTAAAGGCTCCTGCAGCAGCCGGTCGACCGTCTGGCGCGGATGCAGCGAGCCGTAAGGGTCCTGGAAGACCATCTGCACGTCGCGGTAGAAGGCCTTGTTGCGGGTTCTGCCCAGCGTTTTGCCGTTGACGGTGATGGTGCCGCCGGCGACAGGAGCAAGGCCGGTGATTGCCCTAAGCAGGGTCGACTTGCCGGAGCCGCTTTCGCCGACCAGCCCGTAGGATTCGCCTTCCCTGACTTCAAGGTCAACACCCTTGAGCGCGCGAAAACGGTCGAACACCACCTCCAGCCCTTCGACGGAAAGCGCCGCGGTCATGCCGCCCACTCCGGCTTGCGGTCGAGCACCGGCAGCGGATGACGCTCGAAGCCGATCCTCGGCATGCAGTTGAGCAGGCCGCGCGTGTAGGGATGCCGGGCGTCACGCAGCTCGGACGCCTTAAGCTGCTCGACCACCTTGCCGGCATACATGACGACGACGCGGTCGCAGAAGGAGGAGACCAGGCGCAAATCGTGCGAGATGAAGATCAGCCCCATGCCACGCTCGGCGACCAGCCTGTCGAGGATGTTGAGCACATCGAGCTGCACGGTGACGTCGAGCGCCGAGGTCGGCTCGTCAGCAATCATCAATTCCGGTCCGGCGATCAGCATCATGGCGATCATCGCGCGCTGGCCCATGCCGCCCGAGACTTCATGCGGGTGAAGATCGAACACACGCGCCGGATCGCGTATCTGCACCGCCCGCAACATCTCCAGCGCCCGCTCGCGGGCTTCCGCCTTTCCGACCTTCTCATGCGTGCGCAGCGTCTCGACGATCTGGCGGCCGATGGTCATCACCGGATCGAGCGAATATTTGGGATCCTGCAGGATCATGGCGATGCGATTTCCGCGCAGCGCGCGGCGCTGGCTGGATGACACCGAGAGCAGATCGATGCCGTCGAAGCTGAGCTTCTTCGCCGACACCTCGGCCTGCGGCGGAGTCAGACCCATGATGGCACGACCGGTCTGCGACTTGCCGGAGCCACTCTCGCCGACAATGCCCAGCCGCTCGCGGCCGAGCGAGAAGGAGACGCCGCGCACCGCCTGCACGATGCCGGTGCGGGTCGGGAAAGTGACGCGCAGGTCGTCGACTTCGAGCAGCGTGGCTTTTGTCTGCTTGTCCGGACTGCCGCTCACTGGTCGCCGCTCCGTGGGTCGAGCGCGTCGCGCAGGCCGTCGCCGAGCAGGTTGAAGCCGAGACTGACGATGAGGATGGCAGCACCCGGCGCGGCAGCTACCCACCACTGGTCGAGGATGAAGCGGCGACCCGACGCGATCATCGCGCCCCATTCGGGCAGCGGCGGCTGCGCGCCGAGCCCGAGGAAGCCGAGGCCGGCGGCGGTAAGGATGATGCCGGCCATGTCGAGGGTCACCCGGATGATCAGCGAGGAGATGCAGAGCGGCATGATGTGGCGGAGCACGATGCGGAAGGGCGAAGCGCCCATCAGCTGCACCGCCTTGATGAAATCGGAATTGCGCACCGTCAGCGTCTCGGCGCGCGCGATGCGCGCATAAGGCGGCCAGGAGGTGATGGCGATCGCCAGCACCGCGTTCTCGATGCCAGGCCCGAGCGCCGCGACAAAGGCAAGCGCCAGAACCAGCTTCGGGAACGCAAGGAAGATGTCGGTGATGCGCATCAGGATGGTGTCGGTCCAGCCGCCGGCATAGCCGGCGACAGTGCCGACCAGCAGGCCGATGGGGGCGGCGATGACGGCGACAAGGATGACGACGTAGAGCGTCCAGCGCGAACCGTAGACGATGCGCGAATAGATGTCGCGGCCAAGGTCGTCGGTGCCGAACCAGTGGGCCGCGCCGGGCGGAAGCAAACGGGCATTCTTCAGATCACCCACGGTCGGCGAATAGGGCGCCAGCACGTCGGCAAAGGCGGCGACCGCCACCAGCGCGAGGATGATCAGCAGACCGACAAGGGCCAGACGGTTGGCCGAGAAGCGCCGCCACGCCACATAGGCGCGGCCGAGCCTTGCCTGCGCGCGCGAGGCCGGTCGCTCGCTGAGCAGCCACGCGCGGCGGGAGAGAGGACCGGCGTCGGAGGCGGTCATGATGATGCCTCTTGAAGCTGTCGACCCCCACTCCGGTCTGCTTCGCAGACCACCTCTCCCCCGCTCGACGGGGGAGAGGAAAGGCGCCAGGCGTGCGACCGGCCTTTCCTCTCCCCCTGGCAGGGGGAGAGGTGGCCCGAAGGGCCGGAGTGGGGGTGATTGGCCGCGGCCAAGCCCGAAAGTGCGATACCTCTGCTCATCCGGCCTTCGTCCTTGGGTCAAGAAGCCGATAAAGCAGGTCGGACAGAAGATTGATGGCGATGAAGACCGAGCCGATGATGATGGTGCCGCCGAGCACCGCGTTCATGTCGGCGTTCTGCAGCGAATTGGTTATGTAGAGTCCGATGCCAGGCCAGGAGAAAACGGTCTCGGTCAGCACCGAGCCTTCAAGCAGGCTGGCATAGGAGAGCGCGATCACCGTCACCATCGGCACTGCTGCATTGCGTAGCGCATGGCCCCAGATGATGCGCGTTTCCGACAGGCCCTTGGCGCGCGCGGCGACGATGTATTCCTGCGCCATTTCGTTCAGCATGAAGGAGCGCGTCATGCGGCTGATATAGGCGAGCGCGAAATAGCCGAGCAGCGAAGCCGGCAAGATGATGTGGCGGTAGGCGTCGTAGAAGACGTCCCACTGGCCCTGCATCGCCGCGTCGAGCAGGTAGAAGCCGGTGATCGGCGTGAACGTATATTCGTAGACGACGTCGAGACGCGCCGGGAAGGCGACCCATTGCAGCTTGGCATAGAACAGGACGAGGCCGAGCAGCCCCAGCCAGAAGATCGGCACGGAATAGCCGATCAGGCCGATGATGCGCACGACCTGGTCGATGAGGCTGCCGCGCCGAACCGCCGCCAGCACGCCGAGCGGCACGCCGATGACGGCGCCGATGATGGTGCCGAGCGTCGCAAGCTCTATGGTCGCCGGGAAGACGCGTCGGATGTCGGACATAACCGGATTGGTGGTCAGCACCGAGGTGCCGAAATCGCCGTTGAGCGCGCTTTTGACATAAATGTAGAACTGTTCGATCAGCGGCAGATCGAGCCCCATCTCGCGGCGCGTGCGCTCGACGACGGCGATGGGAGCACGGTCGCCGAGCACCGCCAGCACCGGATCGATGGGGATGACGCGGCCGATGAAGAAGGTCACCGCGAGAAGACCGAGATAGGTCGTCACCGCGATGACCAGGAAGCGGCCGATCGACAGCAAGATAGCGACGGCACGGGCGCTGCCGCGCCCTGCCGCCGCCTGACTCTCAGCTACGCTCATGCGCGGCGTCCGCCGGCGTCACTCTTTCGAGACCGACCCGACGAAGTTGGTGTCGAAGCTCGGGCCGAGGGCGAAGCCCTTGAGGTTCTTGCGCAGGCCGGCCACTTCGAGCTGCTGATGGATGATGACGAAGGGGCTGGTATCGAGGATCTTCTGCTGCAGGTCCTTGTACATTTCGGCGCGCTTGGCCGAATCCTTCTCCAGCAGCGCCGCCTCGGTTTCCTTGGTCAGATCCGGAATGTCCCAGCTGTTGCGCCATGCAAGCGTGTGCGACTTGCCGGCGTCCGAATTGTCGGGGTTCGAGGCAAAGGTCTGGGCATTGGAGTTCGGGTCGAAATAGTCCTGGCCCCAGTTGCCGATGTAGATGTCGTGGTTGCGGGCGCGGTATTTGGTCAGCGTCTGCTTGCCATCGCCGGGGATGATCTCCAGCTTGATGCCGGCCTGGCCGAGCGTCTGCTGGATCGATTCCGCCATGCCGGTGGTCGGCTGGCCGGTGCGCACGTCCATGGTTACCTTGAAGCCGTCTGCCAACCCGGCCTTGGCCAGAAGTTCCTTGGCCTTGGCGACATCGAGCTTGAACGGATTGTCATCGATCGCGCCGAGATCGCCCTTGGGCAGGAAGGACTGGTGGATCTCGCCGATGCCCTTGAGGATCGTCGAGGCCATCGCGTCATAGTCGACCAGATATTTGAACGCCTGGCGAACTTCGGGCTTGGCGAGGTTCGGATTCTTCTGGTTGAGGCTGATGTAATAGACCGTGCCCTTCGGCGCGCTGGTGGTGGTCAGATCGGCGTTCTTGGCGACGGCGTCGAGATCGTTCGGCTCGAGGTTGCGGGCGACGTCGATGTCGCCGGCCTCGAGCGCTAGGCGCTGCGCCGAGCTCTCCTTCATGTTGCGGTAGATGACGCGGGCGAGCTTGGCTTTCTCGCCGTTGTAATTGTCGTTGCGCTCCATGACGACGGCTTCGTTGGCGCGCCATTCGCGCAGCTTGAACTGGCCGGAGCCGGCATAGCCGGTCTTCAGCCAGGCATTGCCGAAGTCGTTGTCCCATTTGTAGTCGGCGCTCGGCGTGACGGCCGCGACGTGTTCCTTGACCAGCTTGGCATCGACGACCGAGGCGACTGTGGCCGACAGGCAGTTCAGCACGAAGCTCGGCGCGTAGGCCTTGTCGACGACGAATTGGAAAGTCGTGTCGTCGACCGCCTTGGCCTTTTGCGTGACATTGTCGCCGTTTATGCCGAATTGACCGATGATGAAGGCTGGGCTCTTGTCGAGCTTGATGGCGCGCTCGAAAGAGTAGGCGACGTCGGCTGCGGTGATCGGATTGCCCGAGGCGAACTTCATGCCGGGCTTGAGCTTGAAGGTGTAGGTCAGTCCATCGTCGGAAACGGTCCAGCTCTCGGCGAGGTCGCCCTTCACCTTGGAGGTGTCGCTGAGGTCGAGTCGTACCAGCAGATCATAGGTGTTGCCGGTGACCTCGGCGGTCGACAGCTCGAACGCCTCGCCCGGATCCATCGAGATGATGTCGTCGATGGCGAAGCCTTCGACCAGCGTGTCGGCAGGCGTGACCGCGAAAGCGGGCGCCGCAAGCAGCGCAGACATCGCCACACCCGCAAGCAAGCTACGGAGAGCAAACTTTTCCAGCATCATGATGATCGTTCCCTGTTTTGTTGACCTGAGGTTCCCGGCTCAGGGCTGCTTTGTTCTTCTCGAAGCCGACGGCGGCTTGGACCACTTACCGTCGTGGTTTTTGTCCAGTTGGTCAACACCCTATTCGGGAGCGTTCGAACCGGCAACGCGCATTTTGCGAAACAGCTTATTGGGCCAGAACCGGCGGTCACGAGTCGACCCGTGCGCCGGCTAATCGAAGCCTTCAATCAGGAAAAATCTGCTAAACTTTCGACCCTTGGAGGTCGCCGTCATTTCAGCTGCGCGACCAGGCTCGCGTCGGGAAAGCAGGTCGCAGGCTTGCCGTTCTTCGCTTGCCAGACGCCGATCGAGCGGCGCGTCTTGAAGCCGGGCAGGCCGTCGGCGCTGCCGACGTCGTAGCCCTTCGCCTGCAGCGCCCGCTGAAGTGCCGCGATGTCCGACCGGCGGAGATCGCCCACCGGACCCCAGGTGCCGGAGAAGGTGGCGTCGCCTTTGGCGATGCGGTCGGCGGCGTGGCCGATGAACAGCGCATAGAGGTCGCTGGTGTTGTATTCCTTCAGCACATAGAAGTTCGGCGTGACGATGAAGGCCGGGCCGCTGCGCCCGGCCGGCATCAGGAGGAAGCCTTCGGCCTTCAGCTCGCTGGCCTGGAACGCCTTGCCGTCGGCGTGCCTGATCCCCATCGCCACCCAGTCGGAAATCTTCTTGCCCTGGTCCGGTCCTTCAAGAGAGCAGGAGACGTTTGCCGGCGCGATCACCTCCGTCCCCCAGCCGCGGCCCCTCACCCAGCCATAATGGACGAGATAGTTGGCGATGGAAGCGAGCACGTCGGGCGTCGAACTCCAGATGTCGGGTCGACCGTCGCCATCGAAATCGACGGCGTGCTTCAGAAAAGACGTCGGCATGAATTGCGGCTGGCCGAGCGCGCCGGCCCAGGACGACTTCATCGCATCGACCGGGGCGAGCCTGCGCTCGACGATCTCGAGCGCCGCCAGAACCTCGGTGCGGAAGAAATCCTTTTTCGTCGACATGAACGCCTTGGTGCCCAGCACCTCGAAGGCGTCGTAAGGCATCTTGGCGGCGCCGAAACCGGTCTCGCGGCCCCAGATCGCCAGCACGATGTCGCCAGGCACGCCGTAGCGCTTTTCGATCAGCCCGAGCACCCTCGCATTGGCGCTCTCGCGCGTCCGTCCACCGGTGGTGACGGCGCGAATGATCTTCTCGGCGAAATAATTGGCGGGCGGACCGAACTCGGCCTGATGCTGTATCTGCGGCGTCGCCGGCTTCTCGCCGGGCATGACGAGGTCCGGCAGCTTCAGGTTCGGCTTCACGCCGATGAAGGCTGCGTCGAAAGTTTTTTTCGAGATGCCTTTGGCCTTGGCCTCTGGCCAGAGGTCGTTTTGCAGCCAGGCTTGAAACTGATCGTCGACGGGGGTGGCGTGGGTGGGGATGGTGAGGAACAGCCCGACAAGTGCTGCAAGGAAGGAAAGTACAGCCAATCTGAGAAGCCGGCGCCAGGCACCCCCCTCTGTCCTGCCGGACATCTCCCCCGCAAGGGGGGAGATCGGACGTCGCGCAGGCTTTCGCCAATCACCAACGATGCAGAAGGAGCGCCGGGACGAAACTGCCAATCTCCCCCCTTGCGGGGGAGATGCCCGGCAGGGCAGAGGGGGGTGTGACAGAGTGCAATCGTTTGAGGAAATCCGCCTGTCACCCACTTCTCCACCTCAAAACGCCGTCCTCGATCGCAGCGCCGCGGCCAGCGTGCCTTCGTCGAGATAATCGAGCTCGCCGCCGACCGGAACGCCGTGCGCGAGCCGTGTCACCTTGACTTCGAAGCCCGAGAGCTGGTCGGTCAGGTAGTGCGCGGTGGTCTGGCCCTCGACGGTGGCGTTGACGGCGAGGATCACCTCCTTCACCTCGCCGCCGGCGACGCGGTCGATCAATGAGCGGATGTTGAGCTGGTCCGGGCCCACGCCGTCGAGCGGCGACAGCGTGCCGCCGAGCACGTGGTAGCGCACGTTCATGGCAGCGGCGCGCTCCAGCGCCCAGAGGTCGGAGACGTCCTCGACGACGATCAGCGTGGCAGCATCGCGGCGCGGGTCGGTGCAGATCATGCAGGGGTCGGAGGTGTCGACATTGCCGCAGGTCGAGCAGACGCGCACCTTGTCGACCGCCTCGCCCATGGCGGCGGCGAGTGGCTGCAGCAATTGCTCCTTCTTCTTGATGAGATGGAGGGCCGCGCGCCTTGCCGAACGCGGCCCGAGCCCCGGCACCTTGGCCAGGAGCTGGATCAGGCGTTCGATCTCTGGGCCGGCGATTCGCTTCGACATCGCTCTGATCTAGGATTTTTCGGAGCGCTTTGGAACAGTCGCAACGGCACACGGCCCGCCTTGCTGCCAGGGCGGGCCGTGTGTCGAGGGTCGACTGAACAGGTTAGAGCGGACGGTTCTGGCTGACGATCAGCGCGCCGATGGCGTCAGTGTTCTCAGGCGTCGACTGGAAGCCCATCGCCGCTTCCTGGGGCGTGCTCGGAACGGAGGTGACATACCGGCCTTTCAGCGTGCCGCCGAAGCGGGACGCGTCCGGCTCTTCCATCGGCTCCTGCATCGCCACCACCACCGGCTTCGCCGTGACGCGGCCAGACTTCTGCGAGGGAGCGGCGGAAGCCGTCATGTAGGTCTGCTCGGTCGGAACGGCCGCTGGCTTGGCCGAAGGCACCGGCGCCGCTACCGCGGTCATTGCTGCCTGCTTGGCAGGATCGGCATGGACGATGGTCTTGACCACCGGCTCGGCGGCGGAAGCGACGAGCACTGGAGCGGCGGGGTCGGTCTTCTGCGACTTGTCGGAGGCCATGGCGACCATGGGCTCGTCCGGCAGCGGCTGCCAGTTGCGGCCGCGCTTCTCATAGAAGGCGTTGCCGCCGGCCACCATCGTGTAATGCATGTTCTTGTAGGGGAAGCGCAGGCCGGCGGTGTGGAAATACATCGTGTTCTTGAGCTTGGCCTTGCGCTCGCCCTTGAGCACCGCCTGGGCGGCCTCCTCGACATCGGGCAGCGCCCGCGAGTTCATCGGCCGCGTCATCACGCCAGGGGCGAACTGGCCCCTCTCGCCGACGACCTCGCAAATGGTGCTGCCGTGCTGGCCCGAGCGCAGCCGGTTCATGACGACCGTGCCGACGGCGATCATGCCGTCACGGCTCGACCGGTTCGACTCGAAGAACATCGCCCTTTGCAGGCACTCCTTGTCCCTCATCGAGTATTTGTAGGAGCGCGAGCTGAGGAAGCTCGGCGTGACGGCGTCGGTCAGGCTCGCCACCGACATGCCATGTGACGTGGTCTGGCTGCAGCCGGCCAGGAACAAGGGGGAAGCGGCGATGCCGATGAGCAGCAGCGGCGTCTTCCATCGCGTCGCGATCAACAAAAAAGCCTCATTTCCAGATGCCAGCCCGCCCCGAGATGTGGCAAGAATGAGACTCTTTCAGGCAAAAAGATGGCTAGATGGTTAGCAATCCCTGGACTTGGGTAAAACTTTATGAATGCCGCGAAATGAGCTCGTGAGCAAAGCCGGCAAAATGGTTAATATTGCGGCCCGCGCTCGATTTTCGTTCATAATCAATTAACTGGCGGCAGGCGCCTCAGAACGGCAATTTCATTCCGGGTGGAATCGGCAGGCCGGCAGTCAAGGCCTTGGTCTTTTCCTGCATGACCTGCTCGACCTTATTTTTGGCGTCATTGTGAGCGGCCAGCAGCAGGTCTTCGAGGATCTCGACCTCGTCGTCCTTGAGCAATGACGGATCGATCTTCAGCGCCTTCATTTCGAACTTGCCGGTCAGCGTCACGCTGACCAGGCCGCCGCCCGACTGCCCGGTGGCTTCGAGCGTCGCGATCTCGTCCTGCATGGCCTGGAACTTGGCCTGCATTTCCTTCGCCTTGCCCATCAGGCCGAGAAGATCCTTCATCGCAAATATCCTCTTTGTTTCTTTTGTCGGAGCATCCGAACCGTAGGTCAGCGAAGCAAAAATCGGTTCCTACTTTTCGCCGGTTCGGAATCATGCTCTAGATTTCGTCATCGTCCGCCGCCGGCTCGACAGGCAGATCGGCCTCGGTGCCTTCGACCTCCGGCACATCCGGAATGCGCACGTCGATGATCTTGGCCCCGGGAAAGCGGGCGAGGATGGCTGCGACCGTCGGGTCACTCCTGGCGTCCGAGAAGGCGTTCTCGCGCTTCGTCGTCTCCATCTCGGCCAGCGTCTGGCCACCCTCTTCCTTCGACAGCGACACCAGCCAGTTGCGGCCGGTCCAGGCGCGCAGCTTGGCCGTCAGGTCATTGAGCAGCATCTTCGGCGCGTCGTCGGTCAGGCTGACGTCGATGCGGCCGGGCTCGATGCGCACCAGCCGCACGCAGCGCTTCAAGAGCACCTTGAAGGCGATGTCGCGATTGGCGTCGGCAAGCGCCGCGATGTCGGCCAGCGACTTCACCGGAACGGCAGGCGTCCCGACGACCGGCTCGGGCGCAGGAACGAAGGCGGCAGGCACCGGCCGCGCCTCGACCAGCCGCATCGTCTGCGCGCCGCCGGTGGAGGTCGGCATGCGTGTTTGCGCCACCGCGCTGGCGCCGCCATTGCCGGGACTTGCCGGCGTTCCGTTGGCACGCGGCGCGCCATTCGGCACCGGTGCCGCGCCTTCCAGCGATTTCAGCGCTTCGTCCAGGGTCGGCAGGTCGGCGGCGTGCGCCAGCCGGATCAGCACCATCTCGCCGGCGCTGACCGGGCGGTTGGAGGACTGCACCTCGGGGATGCCCTTGAGCAGCATCTGCCAGGTACGCGACAGCACGCGCACCGACAGGGTGCTCGCGAATTCCGCGCCGCGCCGCCGCTCGTCCTCGGAGAGCGAGGCATCCTCGGCCGCCGCCGGCACGAAACGCAGCCGGGTGACGAGATGATTGAATTCGGCAAGGTCGGTGAGCACGGCGGCCGGGTCGGCGCCAGTGTCGTACTGCGCCCGGAACTCGGCCAAAGCAGCCGCCACGTCGCCCTTCATGACATGCTCGAACAGGTCGATGATGCGAGCGCGGTCAGCAAGTCCCAGCATGGCGCGCACCGCCTCGGCGCTGACCGTGCCGCTGCCATGGGCGATCGCCTGGTCGAGAATCGAAAGCGAATCGCGCGCCGAGCCCTCGGCGGCGCGGGCAATCATCGCCAGTGCCTCGTCGTCGACGTAAATGCCTTCCTTGGCGGCGATCGAAGAAAGATGCGCGACGAGCGCGCCGGCATCGATGCGCCTCAGATCGAAGCGCTGGCAGCGCGACAGAACCGTGATCGGCACCTTGCGGATTTCGGTGGTGGCGAAAATGAATTTGACGTGCGGCGGCGGCTCTTCCAGCGTCTTCAGCAGGCCGTTGAAGGCCTGGGTGGAGAGCATGTGCACTTCGTCGATGATGTAGACCTTGTAGCGGGCCGAGACCGGCGCGTAGCGGACACGGTCGATGATGTCCCTGATGTCGTCGATGCCGGTGTGGGAGGCGGCGTCCATCTCGATGACGTCGACATGGCGGCCTTCCATGATCGCCTGGCAATGCTCGCCGCGAATGGAGAGGTCAACGGCGGGCTGGTCGACGGTCGCTGTCTTGTAGTTGAGCGCCCGTGCCAGGATGCGCGCCGTCGTCGTCTTGCCGACACCGCGCACGCCGGTCAGCATCCAGGCCTGGGCGATGCGGCCAGTGGCGAAGGCATTGGTCAGAGTGCGAACCATCGGCTCCTGGCCGATCAGCTCGGAGAAATTGGAGGGGCGATATTTGCGCGCCAGCACGCGATAGGCGCCGGCCTTGCCTGTCTCCAGACCTTCAGCCCCCAAATTTCCGGCTTCGCTCATTCGCCGTCAAAAGCTCCAAAGACCGCGACGGAAGGCGGCCGATTCCTGCGCATAGTCTCGCCCGCACGGCTTGGCGCCGTCAATGTCGCGGGAGAAAGGCGAAGAGGCGGGAGGCTGGAACAATGACCCGTTCCGGGCTCGTTAGGGCTGCTTCCTTCCGGACCTGACCCGGTTGGCGAGTGGATCGTCCACCACCAACCTCCCGTGCTCCATATCGGCAATTCAGCGGCGAAATGCAAGGGTCGAGGTGATGGCCGGCCAGGCCGTGCGAAAAGGGAAGGCCTTCAAATCAACAATAGCGGCCAATGATTCACTTGCAGCCATCCTGCCGCCGCTCTAGCGTTCCCCGGGTTGCAAAATATGACAAAAGCGAAGGAAACGCCCATGCTGCCTGGCCTCAAGGCCGGTTTCACGCTGGACGCCCGGTTGGAGGCGGACAGTGAGCAGCTCATGTGGCTGGGCCTGTGCGAACTCAGGGTGATGAACGATCGCCGCTGGCCATGGCTGGTCCTGGTGCCGCAGCGGCCGGGGATCGAGGAACTACACGACATGACGCCGCTCGACCAGGCGATGCTGACCTTCGAGACCAACATGGTGGCGCAGGCGCTGAAGCGGGTGACCGGCTGCACCAAGATCAACACCGGCGCCCTCGGCAACATCGTGCGCCAGCTGCATGTCCATGTCGTCGCCCGCAGCGAAGGCGACCCCGGCTGGCCCGGGCCGGTCTGGGGGCATGGCATGCGCGAACCCTATCAACGCCCCGATATCCGCCGGTTTGCCGAAACGATCAAGGCAGCGCTATAAGCCGTCCAGTGTCCATCCTGCACCTTGAGTCCCTATGAGCTTCCGCCTGTTTGACGCGCCACTGCGCGAGCCGAGCCAGTTCGTCGGCTTCGCCGGCAACCGGATCGACCGCCAATCGGAAAACCGCGCCGACGACGCGGTCGAAAAGGCGCTCGCCGATCAATCGGCGCGGCTGATGCTGATGCTTGGCGGCAGGCTTTACCTGAAGCTCGACGACGGCAGGTTCGATCCGTGGTTCGAGACGGCGGAAAGCCAGGCCTTCGAGGTTTCGCTCGAACGCGGCGTGCTGCTCGGCTTTTCAGAGGACGGTCCGGTGATTGCCGTGCCCGCCGGCATCGAGCCGGAAAAGCTGCCAGAGACGATCAAGGCGATCGACTACCGTTCAGTCTATATGCAGGGGCTGATCGACGAGGCGGCGGCTGGCGCGCTGGCGCAAGGGGCCGCGCTGCTCGCCTGGCATGCCAGCCACGCTTTCTGCAGCAAATGCGGCAGCCCTTCGGAAATGCGCGCCGGCGGCTACAGACGGCACTGTCCGGCCTGCGGCACCGACCATTTCCCGCGCACCGACCCGGTGGCGATCATGCTGACGGCGACGCGCGAGAAATGCCTGCTCGGGCGCGGCCGGCATTTCGCGCCGGGCATGTATTCGGCGCTGGCCGGCTTCATCGAGCCCGGCGAGACGATCGAGGCGGCGGTGCGCCGCGAGACGCTGGAGGAGGCCGGCATCCGGCTCGGCCGTGTCGTCTATCATGCTAGCCAGCCCTGGCCGTTTCCCTATTCGCTGATGATCGGCTGCTTCGGCGAGCCGCTCAACGAGGATATCCAGGCCGACCTCAACGAGCTGGAGGCCTGCCGCTGGTTTTTCCGCGACGAGGTGCGCTCGATGCTGGTCAGGGAGCATGCCGGCGGGTTGATAACACCGCCGAAGGGGGCGATCGCCCACCACCTCATCCGCGCCTGGGTCGACAGCGAATAGGAGCAGCCGAAAAATGATTCGTCATACCGTCGTGTTCACCCTGAAGCATCCGCCGCATTCACTGGAGGCGAAGCGTTTCCTCCACGACGCGAAGAAGATCCTCACCGCGATCAAAGGCGTCACGCATTTCGAGCAGCTGCGCCAGGTGAGCCCCAAGAACGACTATCAGTTCGGCTTCTCGATGGAGTTCGCCGACCAGGCCGCCTACACCAGGTATAACGAGCACCCCGACCATATCGCCTTCGTACGCGACCGCTGGGTTCCGGAGGTCGAGGCGTTCATGGAGATCGACTACGTGCCGTTGGGTTGGGGCTGATAAGCGGGTTGAGCGCAAACGTCGGAGATTGGCGAAGGCCTTCGTGCTTCGTCATCCACGGGCGAAGCAAGGAGCGAAGCGACGCGCGTAGATCCGAGGATCCATTCCGTGACGTCGACGCGTTACAACGGTCCAGAATTCTGCTCCGCCGCGCCCCTTGACTAAGGTAACGGCATGGATCCTCGGGTCTGCGCTCCGCTTCGCGTCGCTCCGCCCGTGGATGACGACCTCGCGAAGGCTTCCGCCAATCTCGAAGGTCGTGAGCTCCGGACCGCCGGTTGACGGACCGAAGACCGTTCAGTCCGCGACCTTCCACTGCTCGCGCGACGCGCTTGCCGGATAGACGCCCAAGATGCGCATCTCGCGCGAGAAGAAGCGCAATTCGTCGAGCGCCAGCTTGACCAGCGGATCATCGGGGTGGCCCTCGATGTCGGCGTAGAACAGCGTCGCGGTGAAGGCGCCGAGCTGATAGCTCTCGAGCTTGGTCATGTTGATGCCGTTGGTGGCGAAGCCGCCCATGGCCTTGTAGAGCGCGGCCGGCACGTTGCGGACGCGGAAGATGAAGGTGGTCATCATCTTGGCGTCGGGCGACGGCCGCTCGGCCCATTGCTTGTTCTTGGTCAGCACGACGAAGCGGGTGACGTTCGAGTCGGTATCCTCGACATTCTTCTCGATGATGTCGAGACCGTAGAGCTCCGCGGCGAGCGCAGGCGCCAGCGCGGCCATGGTGCGATCCTTGACTTCGGAAACCATCTTGGCCGAACCCGCCGTGTCGCCGGCGATCACCGGCTTCCAGCCGTTCTTGCGGATGTATTTGCGGCACTGGCCAAGCGCGTGAATATGGCTGTGAACGGTCTTGATCTCTTCGCGCCTGACGCCCGGCAGCACCATCAGCTGGAAATGGATCGGCAGGAAATACTCGCCGACGATGTGCAGGTGCGATTCCGGCAACAGATGATGGATGTCGGCGACGCGCCCTGCGATCGTGTTCTCGATCGGGATCATGGCGAGATCGGCCTTGCCGGTCTCCACGGCGTTGAAAGCGTCCTCGAAAGTCGGACAGGGCAACGGATCCATCGATGGGAACATGTTGCGGCAAGCGGTGTCGGAGTTGGCGCCGGGCTCGCCCTGGAAGGAAATTCTGTTGATCTTTTCAGGCATTCGCCAATGTCTCGCTTACGGATGTCTCAATTTGAAAGGATTTGCCTGGCGCGTTCGAGATCGTCGGGCGTGTCGACGCCGAGCGGCAGCGACCGGACGATCTCGGCATCGATGCGCATGCCGGCTTCGAGCGCCCGCAACTGCTCCAGCCGTTCACGGCGCTCCAGCGGCGACGGCTTCAACGCGACGAAGCGTTCGAGCGCCCCGCGCCGATAGGCGTAGAGGCCGATATGGTGATAGAGCGGGCCTTCCCCCCAAGGCGCCGTGGCGCGGGTGAAATAGAGCGCCCTGAGCCGCGTCGGGGACAGCGGCGAGCCGACGATCTTGACGACGTTCGGATTGGTCCTTTCCTCGTCGCGCACGATCTCGACGCCGAGCGTGGCGATGTCGACCGACGGGTCGTCGAAGGGCCGCAGTGATGCGCCGATGATTTCAGGGTCGATCGTTGGCAGATCGCCCTGCACATTGACGATGGTTTCGATCTCTTTCCTCGGGTCAATCGCGGCAAGGGCCTCGAAGATGCGGTCGGAGCCCGATTCGTGGTCGGCGCGCGTCATCACCGCCTCGAAACCGTGCTCCCGGACCGCCGAGGCAACCGCTTCCGTGTCCGTCGCCACCACCACGCGGCCGAGCCCGGCCTCGGCGCCACGGCGGGCGACATGGACGATCATCGGCGCGCCGGCGATGTCGGCCAGCGGCTTGCCCGGCAGGCGCGTCGAGGCCATGCGGGCGGGGATCAGGATCAATGTCGACATGGGACTTTCAGGGCGGCCGGGAAAGCGGATGGAAAGTGGCAAAACGTCTCACTGGAAGCGCCCTTATAGGTGTTGCAACGCCGAAGCAAAAGACCTAGTTTCCGCGCGATTTGACTGGCCCTCCCGGGCCTTTAGCGATACCGACGGACGGAGTGGACGGGACGGTCCGCCGGAAAAGGGAGCAAGGGGCGTATGGATTCCAACGAAGTCAACAAGCTGCTCGGCGGATTCCTCGGAACCTGCTTCGTCGTCTTTTCCGTGGGCATCGTTTCCGACGGGCTGTTTGCTTCCCCCGCGCCCGAGAAGCCCGGCTTCGCCATCGAGGCCCAAGAGCCGGCCGAAGGCGGCGGTGCCGCAGCGCCCGCCGCCGAAGCCAAGCCGATCGCCGACCTGCTCGCCACCGCCAATGCCGAGGCGGGCGCCGCCATCTTCAAGAAGTGCCAGGCCTGCCATTCCGGCGAGAAGGGCGGCCCGAACAAGGTCGGACCGGACCTCTGGGATGTCGTCGACCGCCCCGTCGCCGAGCATGAAGGCTTCGCTTATTCGGCCGGCATGAAGGACTTTTCCAAGGGCGGCGCCGAGAAGTGGACCTACGACAACCTCAACCACTTCATCACCTCGCCGAAGAAGTTCGTGAAGGGCACGGCGATGGGCTTTGCCGGCCTGCCGAAGGATGAAGACCGCGCCAACGTGATCGCCTATCTGCGCACGTTGTCGGACAATCCGAAGCCGCTGCCGCAGCCGGGTGCTTCGGCCGAGGCCAAGCCCGCGGAAGGTGCCGCACCCGCCAAGCCGGCCGAAGGCGCCGCTCCGGCCAAGCCGGCCGCACCTGCTCAATAAACAATTTGTCATGAAGACACATTGGAAAAGCCGGGTTCGTCCCGGCTTTTCTGTTAGGAAAACCGCATATGCGGCGACAAAAGCCGGCGCTTGCGGTTTTCACCGGCGTCAAATGATCTAGATTGCCGGTGGGCAGAGCAATTCCAGGAAAAGTGGGAACCGGTTTTCCGTCCGGAATTGCGTCGAAACAAAGCGAAGGAGCGGTCGTCGTTTCCGTGAAACGATGAACGCTCCAGAGCTCGCGACGAGGAGAACGCATGACGGTTTGCCGCTCCCGGACGTTTTTCGCATCGATGCTGGCGGTTGCTTTCGCCGCCTGTCTGCAGGCCCGCGCTGCGGACGAATGGCACACCAGCTCCTCGCTGATCGGCCCCTCCAAATACGGCGACAATTTTCAGCGCTACGACTACGTCAATCCGGATGCGCCGAAGGGCGGCACCTACAACTCCGTGGTCGTGGGCACCTTCGACAGCTTCAACCCCTATATCGTGCAGGGATCGCCGGCCTCCGGCTTCGCGCAGTTCGGCGGCGGCCTGCTCTACGACACGCTGATGGACCAAGCGACCGACGAGGGCAGCGTCAGCCACCCGCTGGTCGCAGAGGCCTACAAATACCCGTCCGACTATTCGTCGGCTACTTACCGGCTCAACCCTCAAGCCAAGTGGCATGACGGCCAGCCGATCACGGTCGACGACGTGGTCTGGTCGTTCCAGGTGCTCAAGGCCAACAGCCCGATGTACAATCGCTATTTCGAAAACGTGACCGAAGCGGTCGCCATATCGGACCGCGAGGTCGAGTTCCATTTCAACCAGAAAGGCAATCGAGAACTGCCCAAGATCCTCGGCGACCTCGTCGTTTTGCCGAAGCACTGGTGGGAGGGCACCGACGCCAGCGGCAAGAAGCGCGACATCACAAGGCCGACGCTGGAGCCGCCGCTGGGCTCCGCCGCCTACAGAATAGCCAGCTTCAAGCCGGGCTCGGAGATCGTCTGGCAGCGCGTGCCCGATTACTGGGGCGCCAAGCTGCCGGTGAAGATCGGCCGCGAGAATTTCGATACCCAGCGCTTCACCTATATCCTGGACGACAATGCCGCCTGGCAAGCCTTCAGCAAGGGCGGGCTCGACGACATCAAGCCGGAAAACAGTTCGCGGCGTTGGGCGACGGCTTACAACTTTCCGGCGGTGAACGCCGGCGACGTGATCAAAAAGGAATTCAAAACCACCTCGCCCGAGCCCATGCAGGCTTTCGTGCTCAATCAGCGGCGGCCGCTGTTCCAGGACCGGCTGGTGCGCGCCGCGCTGACTTATCCGTTCGACTTCGAAACGATGAACCGCACGCTGTTCTACAATTCGAACACGCGCACCCACAGCTATTTCGAGGGCACAGAGCTGGCGTCGAGCGGGCTGCCGCAAGGCAAGGAACTCGATATCCTGGAGAAGTATCGCGACAAGCTGCCGCCGGAGCTGTTCACGCAGGAATTCAAGCTGCCGGTCTACGATTCACCGCAAGCGGAGCGGAAGAATCTGAAGCAGGCGGTCGACCTTTTTGCAAAGGCAGGCTGGGTGATCAAGGGCGGCAAGATGGTGAATGCCAAGACCGGCCAGCCCTTCAAGTTCGAGATACTCGGCTCGAACGACACCGACCAGGTCATCGCCAGTCCGTGGATCGCAAACTTGCGCAAGATCGGCGTCGATGCCACGCTGCGCATCATCGACCAGACGCAGTACATCAACCGCGTCAACAATTTCGACTACGACGTCATCACCAGCATACTCCAGCAATCGGAATCGCCTGGCAACGAGCAGCGCGATTTCTGGAGCTCGAAGGCGGCGGACACGCCGGGATCGCGCAACCATTCCGGCATCAAGAATCCGGTGGTCGACGCGCTGGTCGATCACATCATCTTCGCCACCGACCGCGACGATCTCGTCGCCGCCACCCATGCACTCGATCGCGTTCTGTTGTGGAACTACTATACCGTGCCGCAGTACTACCGCGCGGTGGTTTGGCTTGCCTATTGGAACAAATTCGGCATGCCGGAAAAGCAGCCCAGCTACCGTGGCGCCGACATTGATTCCTGGTGGATCGACCCCGCGAAGGAAAAGGCGCTGGCCGCTAAATACAAGGGCGTCAATTGATGGGGCGGCAGAAATTGCTTGCTCGTCGTGACTTCCTGACGCTCGGCGCCGCAGCGGCAGCCATGTCGCTGGCCCCCGGCAAGCTCTTTGCCGCCATTCCGGCCGGCGTCAAGGTGCACGGCCTGTCTGCCTTCGGCGACTTGAAATACAAGCCCGACTTCACGCATTTCGACTATGTCAATGTCGATGCGCCGCAAGGCGGCACCTTCAATTTCTCGCCGCCCAATTGGGGCCAGAACCAGAGCCCTTTGACGTTCAACACGCTGAACTCATTCGTGCCCAAGGGCGATGCGCCGCAGCGCATGGAAATGTGCTTCGATTCGCTGATGGTGCGGGCGCTCGACGAGCCCGATGCCGTCTATGGGCTGATCGCCGACGGCGTCACGATTTCCGACGATCGCAACGGCTTCACCTTCTCGCTGCGGCCGCAGGCGCATTTCCACGACGGCACGCCGCTGACCGCCGACGACGTCGCCTTCACCTTCAAGCTGCTGAAGGACAAAGGTCATCCGGATTTCTCGCTGTCGCTGACGCATCTGGACGATGCGGCGGCGAAGGACGCCCACACGGTCGAGCTCAAATTCTCCGGCAAGCAGTCGGCCCGGACCATCCTCAACGTCGTCGGCTTTCCGATCCTGTCCAAGGCCTTCTTCACGGCCAACCCTTTCGATTCCTCGCAGCTCAATCCGCCGCTCGGATCGGGCGCCTACAAGGTCGGTCGCTGGTCGGCGGGGGCCTGGATCGAATATGAGCGGGTGGCCGATTATTGGGGCAACGAGCTGCCGGTCAATCGCGGCCAGAACAATTTCCAGCGCATCCGCGTCGAGTTCTACCAGGACCGCACGGCAGGCTTCGAGGCCTTCAAGAAGGGCGAGATCCTCTATCGCGAGGAATTCACCTCGCGCGTCTGGGCCACCGCCTACGATTTTCCAGCCTTCACGGCCGGCAAGGTGGTCAAGCACGAGTTCCCGGCCGAAACGGTGCCATCGATGCAAGCCACGGCCGTCAACCAGCGGCGCGCGCAATTCCAGGACCCGCGCGTGCGGCAGGCGATCGCCCTCTGCTTCGATTTCGAGTGGACGCGGCGCAATTTCTTCTACGGCTCCTACGAGCGCTCGCAATCCTGCTTCGAGAAATCCGACTTTCGCGCCGAAGGCATGCCGGCACCGGAAGAGCTCGCGCTGCTGGAGCCGCTGCGCGACAAGCTGCCGCCGGAGGCCTTCGGCGAAGCGGTGACGCAGCCGGCCTCGGACGGTTCGGGGCGCGACCGAAAGCAGCTCGGCAAGGCGGCGAAGCTGCTTGCCGAGGCCGGCTGGAAACGCTCCGGCGATTTCGTCGTCAACGACAAGGGCGCGAGGCTGCCGGCCGAATTCCTCGTCGACGACGAGACCTTCGTGCAGGTCTATTCGCCCTGGGTCGCCAACATGAAGGCGATCGGCATCGAAGCATCCATCCGGCTCGTCGATTCCGCCCAGTACCAGCTCAGGCAATCGACATTCGATTTCGACCTGATCTCGGCCGCTTTTTCCTTCAGCGCCACGCCGACGCGCGACGATCTCGAGATCTTCTTCCATTCACGAAGCGCGTCCGTTTCGGGCTCCCGCAACCTGCCAGGCACTGCGAACCCGGCCATCGACGCGCTGATCGACGCCGTCGGCGTGGCCAAGGACCGAGAAAGCCTCACCGTCGCGATGCGGGCGCTCGACCGGGTCTTGCGCGCGCGGCGCGATTGGATTCCAAGTTGGTATCTGGCGAATCACCGAAGCGCCTATTGGGACATGTTCGGCTTTCCCGAGCAGAAGCCCGATTTCGGCTTTCCGGTCGAAGCGCTGTGGTGGGTCGACAAGGGCAAGGCGGCAAAAATTGGCAAAGCCTGACACTCCCCTTCGCGCGGGGCCGGCAGCCTGATGGGCGCCTATATCCTGCGCCGCATCCTTTTGATGATTCCGACGCTGTTCGGCATCATGGCGATCTCCTTCGCCGTCATCCAGTTCGCGCCGGGCGGCCCGGTCGAGCAGGTCATCGCCAAGCTCACCAACCAGGGCGGCGCCGATCGTCTCGGCGGCGGCGGTGGCGATGCGGGCGCCACCAATCTCGATGTCGCCGGCGACGTCAGCTCGAAATATCGCGGAGCGCAGGGGCTGGACCCCGAATTCATCAAGAAGCTCGAAAAGCAGTTCGGCTTCGACAAGCCGCCGCTCGAACGCTTCGGCATGATGCTTTGGAACTATGCCCGTTTCGATTTCGGCGACAGCTATTTCCGCGACATCTCGGTGCTCGACCTGATCCTGGAAAAGATGCCGGTGTCGATCTCGATCGGGCTGTGGATCACGCTTCTGTCCTACCTCATCTCGATCCCGCTCGGCATCCGCAAGGCGGTGCAGGACGGCTCGACCTTCGACGTCTGGACGAGCGGCGTGGTGATCGTCGGCTACGCCATCCCCGGCTTCCTGTTCGGCATTCTCCTGATGGTGCTCTTCGCCGGCGGCTCGTTCTGGGACTGGTTCCCGCTGCGCGGCATCGTTTCCGACAACTGGGACCAGCTGTCCTGGCCGGACAAGATCCTCGACTATTTCTGGCACATGACGCTGCCGCTGACGGCGCTGGTGCTGTCGGCCTTCGCCACGACGACGCTTCTGACCAAGAACTCCTTCCTCGAGGAAATCCGCAAGCAATATGTGGTGACGGCGCGGGCCAAGGGCCTGTCGGAGCGCAAGGTGCTCTACGGCCATGTCTTCCGCAACGCCATGCTGATCGTCATCGCCGGCTTTCCGGGCGCCTTCATCTCAGCCTTCTTCACCGGCTCGCTGCTGATCGAGAACATCTTCTCGCTCGACGGCCTCGGCCTGCTCGGCTTCAAGTCGGTGATCGACCGCGACTATCCGGTGGTCTTTGCCAATCTCTACATCTTCTCGCTGCTCGGCCTGTTCGTCGGCCTGCTGTCGGACCTGATCTATACCTGGGTCGACCCGCGCATCGATTTCGAGCGGAGAGACGTCTGATGGCGGCAGTCTCGGCCGAAACCAAGCCGGCTCGTGCCGCCCGGCCGTGGCTCTCGCCGCTCAACCAGCGGCGGTTGCAGAACTTCAAGGCGAACCGGCGTGGCTACTGGTCGCTGTGGATCTTCCTGCTGCTCTTCGTGCTGTCGTTGTTTTCCGAGCTGATCGCCAACGACAAGCCTATCATCGCCTCTTACAAGGGCGAGATCCTGTTCCCGGTGCTGGTCGCCTATCCGGAAGAGAAGTTCGGCGGCTTCTATGCCGTCACCGACTATCGCGATCCGGTCATCCAGGACGAGATCAATGCCAATGGCTGGATGATCTGGCCGCCGGTCCGCTATTCCTACCAGACGGTCAACAACGCCATCCCCGAGGCGGCGCCCGCCAAGCCGTCCTGGCTCTATGACAAGAAGGCGCGCTGCAGCCAGTATCCGCAAGGCGAGGCCGACCCCAACTGCGTCGTCGGCAACTGGAACTGGCTCGGTACCGACGACCAGGCGCGCGACGTGCTGGCGCGCGTGCTTTACGGCTTCCGCATCTCTGTGCTGTTCGGGCTCATCCTGACGCTCGGCTCATCACTGATCGGCGTCGCGGCGGGCGCGGTGCAGGGCTATTTCGGCGGCTGGACGGATCTTCTGTTCCAGCGCTTCATCGAGATCTGGTCGGCGATCCCGGTGCTCTATCTGCTGCTCATCGTCTCCGCGATCCTGCCGCCCGGTTTCTTCATCCTGCTCGGTCTGATGCTTTTGTTCTCCTGGGTGGCGCTGGTCGGCGTGGTGCGCGCCGAATTCCTGCGCGCGCGCAACTTCGAATATGTCAACGCGGCGCGCGCGCTCGGCGTACCCAACCTCACCATCATGTTCCGCCACCTTCTGCCCAACGCCATGGTGGCGACGCTGACCTTCCTGCCCTTCCTGCTCAGCGGCTCGATCTCGACGCTGACCTCGCTCGACTATCTCGGCTTCGGCCTGCCGCCTGGCTCCGCCTCGCTCGGCGAACTGCTGAAACAGGCGCAGCGCAATCTCAACGCGCCATGGCTCGGCATCTCAGGCTTCATCGTGATCTCGCTGATGCTGTCGCTGCTGGTCTTCATCGGCGAGGCGACGCGCGACGCCTTCGATCCGCGCAAGACGTTCAAATGAGCGAACCCCTGCTCTCCGTCCGCGATTTGAGCGTCGCCTTCGCGCAAGGCGGCAGCCAGTCGACGGCCGTCGACCGCATCTCTTTCGACATCGCCAGGGGCGAGACGCTGGCGCTGGTCGGCGAGTCCGGTTCCGGCAAATCGGTCTCCGCGCTCTCGGTGCTGAAACTTCTGCCCTACCCCGCGGCCAGCCATCCCTCGGGAAAGATCCTGTTCCACGGCGCGGATCTGCTCGATGCCGACGAAAGGACGCTGCGCGGCGTGCGCGGCAACAAGATCACCATGATCTTCCAGGAGCCGATGACCTCGCTCAATCCGCTGCACACGATCGAGCAGCAGATCGTCGAGGTGCTGAAGCTGCATCAGGGGCTGGGCGACCGGCAGGCTCGCGCCCGTGTACTGGAATTGCTGACCGAGGTCGGCATCCGCGATCCGCAGAAGCGGCTCGACGCCTATCCGCACCAGCTCTCCGGCGGCCAGCGCCAGCGCGTCATGATCGCCATGGCCCTGGCCAACGAGCCGGAACTCTTGATCGCCGACGAGCCGACGACGGCGCTCGACGTCACCGTGCAGGCGCAAATCCTCGAACTGCTCGCGGACCTGAAGAGGCGCAAGGGCATGTCGATGCTGTTCATCACCCACGACCTCGGCATCGTGAGAAAGATCGCCGATCGCGTCTGCGTGATGACCAAGGGCAGAATAGTCGAGACCGGGCCGACCAAGGAGATTTTCGCCAACCCCCAACACGCCTACACGAAGCACCTCCTGGCCGCCGAGCCGAAGGGCAAGCCGCCGGCGGCGAATGCCAATGCCACGGCGGTGATGACCGGCAAGGACATCAAGGTCTGGTTCCCGATCAAGCGCGGCTTCTTCCGCCGCACCGTCGATCACGTGAAGGCAGTGGACGGCATCGACGTCACCGTGCGCGCCGGCCAGACGCTGGGCGTCGTCGGCGAATCCGGCTCCGGCAAGACCACGCTCGGCCTGGCGCTGGCCCGGATGATCTCTTCGACGGGCGCGATCAATTTCAACGGCCGCGACATCAACGAGCTTTCCTTCAGCGCCATGCGGCCGCTGCGGCGCGAGTTGCAGATCGTCTTCCAGGACCCGTTCGGATCGCTCAGCCCGCGCATGTCGGTCGCCGAGATCATCGAGGAAGGGCTGAAGATCCACGCGTCGAAACTGTCGCCCGACGAGCGCGACGACAAGGTGGTCGAAGTGCTGAAGGAAGTCGGTCTCGATCCCGAAACCCGCCACCGCTATCCGCATGAATTCTCCGGCGGCCAGCGCCAGCGCGTTGCCATCGCGCGCGCCATGGTGCTCAATCCGCGCTTCGTCATGCTCGACGAGCCGACCTCGGCGCTCGACATGAGCGTGCAGGCGCAGGTGGTCGACCTTTTGCGCAACCTGCAGGCCAAGCATAACCTCGCCTATCTCTTCATCAGCCACGACCTGAAAGTCATCCGCGCCCTTGCCAATGACGTCATCGTCATGCGCAATGGCCAGATCGTCGAAGCCGGACCGTCCGAACAGATTTTCGGCAGCCCGCAAACCGACTATACCCGGGCGCTGATCTCGGCCGCGTTCCGGATCGAGACCGCGCCGACCGGCGTGGTCAGCGAGTAGGCTGACCGAACCGAAATACAGGGAAGACATTCCGCGAATGGAAAAAGGTAAAGTCCTGCTTGCCCTAACCGGCTTTCACCCGCAGCGCTGGCGCGAACTGCTCGCGGCCGAGCGCGAGGTGGTGCTGGAGCCCGACGGTCCCAGCGATCCCTCGATCGCCTATGCGGTGGTGTGGAAGCAGAAACCCAACCTTCTGTCGTCGCTGCCCAATTTGCGCGCCATCTTCTCGATCGGCGCCGGCGTCGACCACATCTTCGCCGATCCAGGCCTGCCCGACGTGCCGATCGTCAGGATCGTCGCCGAAAATCTTACGCAATACATGACCGAATATGTCGTCTGGCGCGTGCTCGATCACCATCGCCAGGGCATGCTCTACCGCGCGCAGCAGCAAAAGAAGACCTGGCACGAACCGCCGCAGCGGCCGGCAGGCGACATCTCCGTCGGCATTATGGGGCTCGGCCATCTCGGCCGCGCGGCGGCCTCGGTGCTGCTCTCGCTCGGCTTCGCCGTCAACGGCTGGTCGCGCAGCGAGCGCCCGATACAGGGCGTTTCAACCTATTCCGGGGAGGCGGGGCTGATCCCCTTCCTCAACGCCACCGATATCCTGGTGGTGCTGCTGCCGCTGACGCCGCGCACGCAAGGCATCGTCAATTACGGCGTGCTGAAGGAATTGCGCAGGCGCAACGGCCTCGGCGGCGCGGTGCTGATCAATGCCGGGCGCGGGCGGCTGCAGAAGGATGCCGACATCCTGCGCGCGCTGGATGACGGCACGCTGAAGGAAGCAAGCCTCGACGTGTTCGAGGTCGAGCCGCTGCCGAAGACAAGCCCGCTGTGGAGCCATCCGAAAGTGTTCGTGACGCCGCATGCGGCGGCGACCTCGGACCCGGCCCATCTGGTGCCGATCATGCTTCGGCAGATGGAGGCGTTCGAGCGCGGCGAAAAGCTCGAGAACCTGGTCGACCGCGAAGCGGGCTACTGAGCCGGCGAAGTCGGCTTCGAGCCCGGCAGCGCGAACTTGTCCTTCTTCTTCGGCTTGCCGCAGTCGCGGCGCTCGATCGAGCGGCTCATGGCGTCGATCTCGCCGCTCGCCTTGTCGCTGTCGCGCTGCGCCTTAGAGCGCATGTCCGGCATGAACGGGCCAAAACCCATCGCCGGATTGGAGAAGCTCGGCTTGGCGGTGACCGGCAGATTGTACTGCTGCGCCACCTGATTGCGCTGCGCCACCAATTGGTCGCAAGGCACATCGTCATATTGCAGCGAGGACTGCACGGCCTCGTCCTGGCGTTCGGCCATCGAGGTGCCGCCGACGCAGCCCGCCACCATCAGGCAAGACGCCAACGCAACCGTGTTCCAGCGCAAGGTATCCCTCCGTGCGGTAATCCGCCCCACGCTTAAACGGACACGCGATTCGGGCTTTTTCGCGAGCAGCCGCCGCATCATTCCGCCATACTGCGACGAGCTATTACCGCAAGCCCTTCAACAGGCTCGCCGCGATCTTGGCGGATGGTCGTGCTCTCCAGCGACAGGATCGCAAACCCGCTGGCAGCGAGAATGCGCCGCACATAAGCCTCGGAATGCGCATAGCGCCGCGACGGCAGCAGGGCGAAGTCATCGCCGCCGGCTGTGGCCTCGACCGAGAAGGCGAAGACGCCGCCATCGACGAGTATATCGGCAACGGTTCCGACAATGCGTTCGAGCGCCCCGACATAGATGAAGACGTCGGCGGCGACCACGAGGTCGGCTTTCGCGCCGGGTCGAGAGAAATGCTGAAGGTCGGCCTTGGAAAGCTGATCGTAGATGTCCTTGGCGCGCGCCTTCCGCAACATGCTGGCCGAGATGTCGTAGCCTTCCAGCCGGTCGACGATGGGGCGCAGCCTTTCGCCCATCAGGCCGGTGCCGCAGCCGAGATCGAGCGCGAGCCGGAACCGGCCGGGCCCTGCCGCACGAATGGCCGGATCGAGGACCTCGGGCATCCGGTAGCCGAGTTTTCCGACCAGCGATTCCTCGAACCTGTCGGCATAGTGGTCGAACAGGGTTTCGACGAAAGCGCTGGGCGGAGCCGCTGCCGGCGGCGCATGGCCGATCAACTGCAGTTTGAGCGAAGCGCCCAGCCGATCGGCGGGATCGAGCTGCAGCGCCATCAGCCAAGCCTGGGCGGCCTGGTCGAGAAGACCCGCAACCTCCTGCATTTCGCCGAGACGGTACCATCCCGCCGCCCATTGCGGCGCCAATTCCAGCGCGCCGAGCAACAGCTCGGCCGCCTGTATGGGCTCGCCGGAAGCCAGCAGCATCTCGGCGAAGTCGGCGCGACGGTCGGCGGTCAAGTCGCCGGACGAGGCCTGAAGCGGTTTCATGGTTGACGGATCCAACCGGCAAAGCGGAGCGGCGGCTGGCTGTAGGACGAGTCAGCAGCCTCTTGCAACAGGCTTCCCGCGGAGAATTTAGCCATTATCTTCAAGCCATGCGTGCCAGCGACCTGCTCAAGCCACGACCCGAAGGACTCTACTGCCCGCCAGGCGATTTCTTCATCGACCCAGTGCGATCGGTGGACCGCGCGCTGGTCACGCACGGCCATTCCGACCATGCCCGCTCCGGCCACCGCTCGGTGCTGGCGACGCAAGAGACGCTCGACATCATGGGGCTGCGCTACGGCGAGGATTTCGCCGGCGCGACGCAAGCGGCGATCCTCGGCGAGACGATCGACATCAGTGGCGTCTCCGTCACCTTCCATCCGGCCGGCCATGTGCTGGGCTCGGCCCAAATCGCCGTCGAGCATCAGGGCATGCGCATCGTCGCCTCCGGCGATTACAAACGGCAGAAGGACGCCACCTGCCTGCCCTTCGAGCCGGTGCCGTGCGATGTCTTCATCACCGAGGCGACCTTCGGCCTGCCGGTGTTCCGCCATCCACCGGATCACGAAGAGATCGCGCGGCTGCTGAAATCGGCGGCGCAGTTTCCCGAGCGCTCGCATCTGATCGGCGCCTACGCGCTCGGCAAGGCGCAGCGCGTGATGCGGCTTTTGCGCGACGCCGGCTACGACAAGCCGATCTATATCCATGGCGCACTGGCCAAGCTCAGCGAATATTACCAGAACCAGGGCATCGATCTCGGCGAGCTCGAGCCGGCAACGGTCGAGAGTGGTGGCAAGGCCGATTTCACCGGCACCATCGTCGTCGGCCCGCCCGCTGCATTCGCCGACCGCTGGGCGCGGCGCTTCCCCGACCCGATCTCCTGCTTCGCTTCAGGCTGGATGCGCATCCGCCAGCGCGCCAAGCAAGGCGGCGTCGAGCTGCCGCTGATCATTTCCGACCATGCCGACTGGGACGAGCTCATCGCCACGATCAAGGAAACGGGCGCCCGGGAAATCTGGGTGACGCATGGCCGCGAGGAGGCGCTGGTGCGCTGGTGCGAGCTGGAGGGCATAGCGGCAAGGCCGCTGCATCTGGTGGGGTACGAGGACGAGGGCGATTGATGATCCTTTTTGATGAAGCAATCGCCGATGCCGCGATCCTTCCCACCCCCCTCTGGCCTGCCGGCCATCTCCCCCGCAAGTGGGGAGATCGGATGTCGCGACGGCTTTCGCCAACCATCAACGTTTTAGGATGCGCGGCAGGGTCGAAGCTGCCAATCTTCCCCCTTGCGGGGGAGATGGCCGGCAGGCCAGAGGGGGGTGCCTCGCGCCGGCGTTCGCCACTGGCGCGGTGCATCCAGCCATGAACCGCTTCGCCGAACTCCTCGACCGTCTCGTCCTGACGCCGTCGCGCAACGGCAAGCTGACGCTGCTCACCGATTACTTCCGCGGCGTCGAGGACCCCGACCGCGGGCTGGCGCTGGCGGCGATCACAGGCGATCTGTCGATCGCGGCGGTGAAGCCGGCGATGCTGCGCGCGCTGGTGGTCGAGCGCATGGATCCGGTGCTGTTCGGTTATTCCTACGACTATGTCGGCGACCTCGCCGAGACGGTGTCGCTGGTCTGGCCGCAGCCGGCCGGCCATCTCCCGAACCACGCGCCGACATTAGCCGAAGTGGTCGGCAAGCTGCAGGCGGCGAGCCGCTCCGACGGGCCGCAGGTGCTGGCGCGGCTGCTCGACAGCGCCAGCATCTCGGCGCGCTTCGCCATCATCAAGCTGGTGACCGGCGGCCTGCGCATCGGCGTTTCGGCGCGGCTCGCCAAGCAGGCGCTGGCCGATCTCGGCCAAGTCGATGTCGTCGAGATCGAGGAGCTCTGGCACGGGCTGACGCCGCCCTACATCGAGCTTTTCGCATGGCTGGAAGGACGGGCGGAAAAACCGAGGAGCGCGGCGCTCGCGCTGTTCCGCCCGGTGATGCTCTCCAATGCGGTCGACGACGGCGATCTCGAAAAGCTCAACCACGCCGACTATGCGGCGGAGTGGAAGTGGGACGGCATCCGCGTCCAGGCGGTGTGCGAAGGCGGCATCCGACGGCTCTATTCGCGCACCGGCGACGATGTCTCCGGCGCCTTTCCCGACCTTGCCGCGGCGATGGACTTCGAGGCGGCGCTCGACGGCGAGCTCTTGGTCGGCGATCCGCGCGAGGCGACCGGAACCTTTTCCGACCTGCAGCAGCGGCTGAACCGCAAGAGCGTGTCGCCAAAGATCCAGCAGCAATATCCAGCCTTCATGCGCTGCTACGACGCGCTGCAGATCGATGGCGAGGATATGCGCGGCCTCGCCTTCGCCGAGCGCCGAACTCGCCTCGAAGCCTTCATCGGGACGCTCGACCCCAGCCGCTTCGACCTCTCGCCGCTGGTCGAGTTTCCGGATTGGGAAACGCTCGAACGGCTCCGCCAAGCGCCGCCGCATCCGATCATCGAAGGGGTGATGCTGAAGCGCTGGGATTCGCCCTATCTCGCCGGCCGGCCGAAAGGTCCCTGGTTCAAGTGGAAGCGCGACCCGCACACGGTCGACGCGGTGCTGATGTATGCGCAGCGCGGCCACGGCAAGCGCTCGAGCTTCTATTCCGACTACACTTTCGGCGTCTGGGCCGGCCCGGAGGGATCGGAAGAGCTGGTGCCGGTCGGCAAGGCCTATTTCGGCTTCACCGACGAAGAGCTGCGGCAGATCGATAAATATGTCCGCGACAACACGGTCGAGCGTTTCGGGCCCGTACGCTCGGTGCGCGCCGACCGCAAGAACGGACTGGTGCTGGAAGTGGCCTTCGAAGGCCTCAACCGCTCGACGCGGCATAAATCGGGCGTCGCGATGCGGTTTCCCCGCATCTCGCGGCTGCGCTGGGACAAGCCGGCCGCCGAGGCCGACCGCATCGAGACGCTGCAGGCGCTGCTAGACTAGCTAGCAAAATCCAACGCCAGCGCTCACCCCACCCGGCGCTTCGCGCCGACCTCCCCGCCGAGGTAGGGCTATCGCATATGAGTGAAGATGCGGAGCAGATCTTGGTCAGCCCATCGTGCCTTGAGACGTTTGTGGCTG
>NZ_JARTVO010000107.1:0-229 GCF_029625675.1 Mesorhizobium sp. WSM4884 | reverse complement strand
ATGTGGCGGCCGGGCGCCCCCACACGGGCCGTCACGTCCCTCTTGCCGATCTTGACCGCGATATCGGAGTGATCGGCATAAAGGTCGCAGCCAACAAGACGAAAGGCCGAGCGGGCGTTCTCGCCGAAGCCGAAGACATGCTCGACACCTGCATCCTTGGCCACTTTCCCGAGCAGCTTCCAACGCGGATCGTCGCGATTGAGCAGCGCGGCGCCGCCGGCCTCTATGC
>NZ_JARTVO010000106.1:0-229 GCF_029625675.1 Mesorhizobium sp. WSM4884 | reverse complement strand
ATGCGCTTGCGCGCAGATCCTCGACGACCGTACCGGCCGCGCGGACTTCCGCCTCATGGTCCGGCTCGCGCCATGTCTCGGCGAGACCGGCCGCATACCATTCGCGCATGGCAGGCAGATCGAGCAACCGCTTGGGATAAGCAGCGGCGGCGCCCTCGAATGCCAGTCCATAGGACTGTGCCCGGAAAACGACCGGAGCGAAGAAAGCATCGACCGCGGTGAAGTGGTC
>NZ_JARTVO010000105.1:0-230 GCF_029625675.1 Mesorhizobium sp. WSM4884 | reverse complement strand
CCGCCTTAGAGATAGGGTGAACCGAGCCACAATGCCCGGTCGAACAGCCTGATTAGGAACGGCCGGGCTCGCAAGGCTTCCAGCGTTACCGGCACGGCGGAGGCAATCGCCGACCCGATCCGCGCCTCGATCTCGCTGGCAAAGCCGGCATCGAGCACCTCCAAGTCGATCTCGAAATTGGGCCGCAGCGATCGGGCGTCAAGATTGGAAGATCCGACATAGGCCCACAC